>JBKDJT010000102.1:0-3170 GCA_046345435.1 Bacteroidota bacterium | reverse complement strand
AACCAATGCTGTTCCTTTTTCTAAAGGTTGTACATTTTTCAGTGTTGTAACCGGTTCGGGCAAATGTCCGAAAGCAAGAAAAGCAGTTTTCCATTTCGGGTTCTCTTCAAAGGGAATTCCTGATTGGTGAAAAGCCCTGATTTCAGATGCAAATACCATAATGCCATCAGAGATATAATAATAGAGAGGCTTGATACCTGCATGATCTCGGGCAAGAATCAGCTCTTGTTTTTTCTCATCCCAGATAGCAACCGCAAACATGCCATTAAAAAACTCAAAGCAATCTATTCCCCAATAATCATATGCTTTTAGAATCACCTCAGTATCGGTTTGTGTCTGAAAATGATATCCTTGGTGAATAAGCGTACTTCTCAGTTCCTTAAAATTATAGATCTCTCCATTGAAAATAATCGTCAGATTCCTTTCAGGAAAATGCATAGGCTGGTGCCCTGCAGCAGAGAGATCGAGAAGAGAAAGTCTTCTGTGACCCAATGCAAAAGGCAAAATCTGATGAACAAATACACCGGCATCGTCAGGACCACCATGCTTCATGGAATCGCACATGCTCTGAATCTGTTCAGAAATTGTAGAAGAACCTTGTTGAAAAATGCCGGCGATTCGGCACATGAATATTTATTTTAAACCGATCAGGCGAAGGAGTTGCATATACCAGATTTTCTTTCTGCTGTCAACATCATAGTACCCGTAACCATAGCCATAACCGTAACCATAGCCATAGCCATATCCACCATAACCATAATAACTATTATAACCCTCTACACTGATGTCATTTACGATAATGGAAGAAGAAGGAAATTTCTTTTGTTGGTAAAGCTCTTCCAGTAATTGCATCTGTTTTTTATAGGTATAGCGTTGCCGAACTACAAAAAGAGTTGCATCTGCTAATGGAGATAATGTAAAAGAGTCACTTACCAGACCAATCGGAGCAGTATCAATCACAACAACATCAAAATTGTTTCTAAGGTGATTGAATAATTCCTGGATTTTTGCATCTAGTAAAAGTTCGGAAGGGTTTGGCGGAGTAGGGCCGCAACCAATAACATACAGATTTTCTGTATTTGGAACTTTAATAGGGAGTTCTTCAAATCCTACTTTCCCAATAACAAAGTGGGTAATTCCCAATCCCCGCTGAATACCCAAACCACTTAGAATTTTTGGTTTTCTCAAATCAAATTCTACAACAACTGTTTTCTTTCCTGTTAATGCGATTGATGAAGCAAGGTTTGTAGCTGCAAAAGATTTCCCTTCACCACTGAAAGAAGAGGTTATCAGTATAACCGGAGTTTTGTCTTGCTTTAAGAATGTTTGTAAACCGGATCTCACAATTCTGAATTGCTCCGCAAGCACAGATCGACTGTTTTTTACGACAACCAGCGTTTCTTTCTTATCGTTATGACCCAGCTCTCCGATAATAGGTATTCTGGTATTTCGGACAATATCTGATTTCGTAGTAATCTTATCAGTCATTAAATCTCTTATGAAGATGATAAGAACTGGGAATAAAATACCGAAGAAGATTGCCAGCATATAAGTATTACCTCTTTTGGGTAAAACAGGCGATCCGCCTCCTTCTGCCTGTGCAAATACTCTGGAGTTTGACACTGTTGAAGCAAGCTGCATCCCAACATCATCTCTTTTTTGAAGAAGATAGGTGTATAATTCATTTTTGATTGCCTGCTGACGTTTAATTTCCCGGATCTCACTTTCTTTTTCAGGCAATTCGAACATCAGATTTTTTGCCTGATTGGCTTGTCTTTCAAACTCATTTCTTGTGATAACATACGAGTTTCTGATATTTTTTAGATTTTCTAAAATTGATAGCCGGGTTTTTTCAATTGTTTGTTCAATTTCAGCAATAATCGGATTGCCGGGAGTATTAATCTGAAGTTCACTTTCTCTTCTAAGTATTAATTTATTGTATTCGCTTACCATATAAGATAATGTAGGATCATCGATTCCTAAATTGGTAGGCGTCAGATTGAATGCGTTTTTCTTATCTCCAACATAGTCTTCAAGCAAATCCAGTATGCTGATTTGAATGTCCTGTTTATTTAGGTTATCTTCATTGACAGTCATTTTGTCCATGTAGACCTCTGACTGTTTTTCCAGATCTATAAACTGATTCTGTTTTTTGAATTGCTGAAGATTTCCTTCAACAATTCCAAGTTCTTCTTCAAGTTTATCAAGACGATCATTGATGAAACTTAAAGTATTATTAGAAATTCTGCTTTTGTCTTTTACGTTGTAGGTTTCATATTCTTTCATGATCTGGTTCAGAATATCCAATCCTTTTTCCGTGTTAAGTGTTTTAAGGCTTAATGTAAGCACACTAGAACTTCTGCCACCCTGTGTCATTGTAAGATCTGATGCAATCTGACCTGCAATATTTCCAGCAGGTATCCACCTGTAAGTGATCCGACGTCCGTTGAAAAATGGATCATCTTTATTAATAGGGATCACCCTGAAAATTGACCCCCCTTTTTCAATATTGGAATAAAACGGCCGTATTTTTGTTTCTTTACCGAGTATAAACCCATTTTGTCCTACTACCTGAAAATCAAATGAATACCCTTGAGAACTGTCTTTAATGGAAACCGGCTGCACAATAACAGAAAGGAATTTATACACCTCACTACTTCGTACTTTACCATGTTCGGTGTAATTATTATTTAACTGTAAGGCGTAAACTACCTTTTCGAGAAACCTTTTGGATTTGATGAATTCTTTTTCATCCTCCATATTTATTTTATCAACAGGTTCAAAGAGGTTGCTGAATTTATCATTCCCTTTGATATTGGCTGAAGCTTCCTGTTTAATCATCATGCTTGCAGAAACGCTGTAGACCGGAGTTGCCCACCTTAAGTAAGACCATGCAATCAGCATCGATGCACCAAGGGAAAAGAAAAACAGAGGCAGGTTAGAGATGTATTTAAAAATAATCTCTTTGAAAGTTAAAAATTTAACTTGCTGTTCTCCGCTATCGTTTGTATTTATTTCAGTTGAAGACATGCTAGTCGGAATTAACGAAAAATATTTGTAAGTATAAAAATTACATTCACCAAGCTCAACCCTAAGGATACCAACTGTAAACGCCTTTGAGTAGACTGATCCATTACAGACATTTGGCGTTCGGTTGGACGTATATATAC
>JBKDJT010000101.1:0-2812 GCA_046345435.1 Bacteroidota bacterium | reverse complement strand
ATCCAGTATTGTTTAACAGAGGGCAGATAAATAACACTGCTTAATGTAGCAGGATAAACGAATTTACCTTCCGGCTGAAAGAAAGTCTGGAATTTACCCAATCGTTCATGTAAGGGATGCTTTTGGTAGAGTACATCATTTGCACAAAACCAGATACTTCCATCAGAAGTTTTTGTAATTCCTGTAAAGTGCTGTGAAGATTCTTTTTTAGTTGGATCAGGTAAACGTTTTTCATAGCGATTTTCAGACGGAAAATATTTAAATAAACCCTCATCAAGTGTACTCACATACAAGGAATTGCTTTCTGTTATGAGAATATTGGAGATGACATTGGCCGCAAGATTTTTTTTCTGATAAGCAGTTGGGTTATGAGGATGAGTGGTGAACATCCCTGTAAGTGGATTGAAATGAACGAGGCCTCCTCCCCAGGTGCCAAGCCAGATATCTTTTTCTGATTGCTGACAAACGAAATGAAAACTATTGTTTAACCATTCAGCAACACCATTTTTTTTATTTTCAAAATGCTGAAACTTTCCTGTACGTGTATCAAAGCGATAGAGACCGTCAGTTCCTGCGAGCCATAAAATATCTTTATCGTTGAGATCAGCAGTGATGGATCGCACTTCATTTTCAAACCGAACAGAACCTATTCGGTTTTTTTTCGGAGAAGGAATAAATTGCCTGAAGCTGTCTGTTTTTTCATCATACAACAGCAAGCCACGACCGTTGGTTCCCATCCACAATCTTCCACGTACGTCCAAAAACAAATCATATATCCAATAGAACTCATTTTTATCGGAAGTTGGATGAATATACCGTTTCCATTTGCCGGTTTTTCTATCTAGCCGACATACGCCTTTCCCGAATGTTCCTACCCATAAATTTCCAGAACGATCTTCCTGCATGTCGGTAACTGCATTGGAAGAGATGGTGGTTGAATCGCGCGACTGAGAATAATAAGCAATGAATTTATAGCCATCAAAACGGAAGAGTCCCGATTGCGTGGATAGCCAAAGAAAATGATCTGATGTTTCGTAAATTTTATTTAACCCGATGGCAGGCAAACCCTCTGCTCTGCTAAACATCCGATACCCATTTTGTACCGGCTGTGCCGTTGAAGAAACAGCAAACAGCAATAATAAGCAAAACAGATTCCGAATACGAAGCATGGTTGATTACGGAGAAATTTTCCCCGTCGTACTAAAATAGTGAAAAGTTGTTGGTTTTAATGTTACGAGTTACGGGTTACGGGTTATGGGAAAAAGTTGTTGGATATTTGTTGTTGTTTTTTTTGGCGCGGAGAATGGAGATAAGGAGGGTATCGCAGATGGAAAATAGAAGACCAAAAGACCGGAAGTCCGGGAGACGAAAAGTCCATAAATAAGTTGTTAGTTATTTGTTGTTGGTTCACGAAACTCTTTGCGCCTTATAATCATTGCGACTTTGCTTAAAAAAAGACCAAGAGAGCGGGAGTTCAATAATACTCGTAATCAGCTAAAACTTCTAACCCCTTTTCCCTTGATCAATCCGGAAATTTCCTGATTCAATGGATAATGATTAATTTTAGTTTTGTGAAAACACCTTATATGATTGTATCGGAAATCACTTTATTCAATACGCTTAAAACTAAATTAGGAGAACACGAGGCACAAGTTGTAGTGGAAGGAATTAAATCGACTGTTATGGAAGAATTTAATACCAAAAAAGATATACTGGCTACAAAAATGGATACTGAGCAAATAAAAGCAGAAATATTAGTATTGAAATGGATGCTGGGCTTTCTTCTCGCCGGAATGCTTTCCTTGATATTAAAAAACTTTTCCGAATAAGTTGTTACATATTGGTTCTAAGAGTTATGATCACTCGTAATCCGCCCGCTTCTTCGAAGCAGTCGGACAAGCGAATCAACAATTTAAATACCAGGAGTCAATGAGACTAAATCTGGTAGCACTCGTAACCCATAACTCGTAACCCGTAACCTACTCCCCCCACAACGAAGCCGGATATTGCCCCGATTGAACCAGTGCATCAATACTCGCCTGCACACCAGGTGCATCTTCCTTGTATGTTACACCAAACCATAGTGAGGAGGTGGGAATAACTTTAATAGCACCGAGTTCTTCTTTGATGTAAGTATCAGCTACAAGCGGAATAAAGAATTCTGATTTTTCTTCCTGACCATGCTTTTTCAAAAACTCAGCAAACATCTTTTTCGTCAGATAAAACACAGAATCATCAAAGCACCAGAAATTCATACTTACACTGGAGTGATAAGGAACTTCGTGTTTGCCATTGACATCTTCGTAAACGATCGTATCTCCTTCTGCATAGATCTTGGTACGCTCAGTGATACTCACCAGCTCTTGCTGTCCATTTACTTCACATACCCCCCTGCTAACTGTTCCATTCGGACTCAATGTTTTTGAAAGATCATAACCGATGATGGCATGCAGTTCTGGATTGCAATCTGTTTGTAAAAATGCAGCTGCTTTTTCAAAGGCATCACGTCCGTAAAAATCATCTGCATTGATCACAGCAAAAGGTTCTTTGATGACATCTTTTGCACAGAGAATAGCATGCGCAGTACCCCATGGCTTTTGTCTTGATTCAGAAATGATAAAATCGCCAGTTAATGAATTCAGACTCTGATAAACATATCGAACCTCTGTTTTACCCTGCAGTTTTTCGTTGAATACAGATTCGAAACTATCGGCAAAATCTTTTCGGATAACAAAAACGATTTTACCAAAACCGGCACGTATTGCATCATAAATGGAATAGTCCATGATGGTTTCGCCATTCGGACCAAATC
>JBKDJT010000100.1:0-2624 GCA_046345435.1 Bacteroidota bacterium | reverse complement strand
CTGGGTGGTGTGGTTGCTCTGCTCGTGATATTTTTCAGAGCCTTCAGCGCAAAAACAAGGTATTATAGTTCCACTCCCATTGAAGTGGCCTCTATATACTGGCATTTCGTGGATCTGTTATGGTTATATTTATTTGTGTTTTTTATTTTGGTTTCATAATACTTAATAACAATTGACCTTTTAAATTTTTTATTCGATGGCACAAGCAGTACCGGCAAATACAAAATGGTGGAGCGGGGGGAAGAGTCCCTTCAATGTGGAGTATGGGAAGTTGATGATGTGGTATTTTTTGATGAGTGATGCCTTTACCTTCGGCGCTTTTCTGATTTCATACGGCACCGTTCGTTTTTCCAGTAATTCATGGCCCGACCCGAACGAAGTATTTAATTCATTTCCATTCGCTGGACATGCGAATCTCCCGCTGGTGTTTGTGAGTTTGATGACATTTATTCTGATCGTGAGTTCGGTTACCATGGTGTTGGCTGTTCACGAAGGACATCACGGAAATAAAAAAGGTGTTATCAAGTGGATGATCTGGACCATCGTCGGCGGTATTGCATTTTTGGGATGTCAGGCATGGGAGTGGACACACTTACATCATCAGGGAGCATGGTGGGGAAGCAATCCTTTCCCGAATGCAGATGGTACTGTTGCCTCCAGCAATTTCTCCAATTTCTTTTTCACCATTACCGGTTTTCACGGCTTCCACGTATTATCAGGTGTTGTTATCAATATCATTGTTACCCTGATGGCATGGAGAGGCGTGTTTGAAAAAAGAGGTCATTATCTGATGATCGAGAAGATCGGATTATACTGGCACTTTGTGGATCTGGTATGGGTATTTGTATTCTTATTCTTCTATTTAGTTTAACCGTTTAATCAATTCATTTAATTCCAAATCATTTTATAATGGAACATCAAACATTTGGCGGCGAGGTAACTATCCCGCACGGAGCGCCCACAGACGATTCTAAAAAGAGAATTTTTAAAACTACTATTCTTCTTTCTGTCATCACGATCATTGAACTGGGGATTGGTTATTTATTATATGCCACCAATTTCAGCGAGCTGGTTGATGTCATGTTTAAAGGAGCGGTGATCATTCTTTCTTTTGCGAAGGCGTTTTATATCGTTTCTATTTTTATGCATCTTGGCGATGAGATCAGAAACATGATTATGACTATCGTTGTTCCTCTGTTGTTGTTTGTATGGTTTATCATTGCCTTCCTGTGGGATGGTAATTCCTGGAAAAATCTTCGCAATACGTATGCTCCGAAAACTGAAGTGAAGCATGAACAACATGCCGGTGGGCACAAAGCTGAACAACATTCCGGAGAGCATAAAGGACACTAAACAAAACCTTTATTAAACTTGTTAAAACTTCGTCCCGGCAAAAACATCGGGACGATTTTTTTAGTAAGGTTGTTCGTTGATCGTCTTTTGTCTTCGACCAACGATCAACAATAAACGAATATAATGTCAAAAAAATCCTGGATAGCATTAGCTTTTGTAGTGGGTGTTCCGCTATTCGCCTACTTTGCTGTTAAGCATTTCAGTGAAGATGCAGTCATAATGCCGAAGAGATACTTTTATGATTCGGTAATTACTAAAACAGTAGATGGGCAATTGCGTCGGGACACCATCTGGCATAAAGTGTCTAATTTTTCTTTTGTCAATCATCTGGGTGATACGGTAGAAGCGGATCAGCTGAAAGGGAAAATTCTGGTCGTCGATTATTTCTTCACCCGTTGCCCCAATCCTTGTCCCACCCTTACCCGCAATATGAAGCGTATGCAGGATTCCTATCTGAAGAATGACAGTCTGGTGCAGTTTATTTCATTTACGGTTGATCCTGCCAGAGACAGTGTGACAGCTTTAAAGAATTATGCCGACCGGTATAAAATACGGCATCACAACTGGTGGATGCTGACAGGCGATAAAAAGAAAATATATGATTTAGCTTTCGATGAGTTTAAAGCAGGTGTGGTAGATGGCGGCGAAGTGGACACCGCTTTTTTACATACAGACAAATTCTATTTGCTGGATAAATATCGTGTAATCAGAGGCTGGTATGATGGCACCGACTCGGCGGAAATGACCAGACTGGCCAGAGATATCAGTTTGTTGATACTCGAGAAGGACAAGAGTAAAAAAAGGAATCTGTTCCGTAAATAGAGGAATTTTAAATTACCTTTGTCCGTTCCATAATACTTCATGTAATGAGCAAACATACCAGCCATCAGGGAAAGCGAAAAAAGGGCATTTATCTGCCCGCTACGATGAAAAAAAATGACAAGCTCGCTTATATATTTACCTTTATTGTATCAGCTATTGTATTTGTAGCCGTCGTATTATTGGGCAGAATTGAACTGAATGTGGATCTTGGTTTTGACAAACATCTTTTTGCAAAAGCAAATGCATTGATTAATACGTTTGTTGCGTTGTTATTGTTAAGCGGCTTGTGGGCGGCAAAGGATAAGCGCTATACCACGCATAAATATCTTATGTTGTGGGCAATAGGACTGAGCGTACTCTTTCTTCTGTCGTATATCTGCCATCATTTGTTTGCCGGATCAACGTCTTATGGCGACGAAAATACAGGTGGGATGTCTAAAATATTTTAC
>JBKDJT010000099.1:0-5253 GCA_046345435.1 Bacteroidota bacterium | reverse complement strand
GCACAGAGAAATGAGTTATTGTGGTGCTGTTCGTGAGCAGGGAAAATGAGTGAATTTAACACTTCACAACAGCTGAAGGTTGCGTTATTGCCCAGGTATGAATTGATCAGTCTCGCTCCGTATTTAAGTTGCGAGTTGGATGCCATATAAAAGCGTACTGCTTTCACACCATAAAACACCCTGCATTTTTCTTCAATGATCCCGTTTACCAGCTCGCAACCTTCACCTATTTGTGTAGATGCATTTGCAGAAGAACGAATCGTCAGGTTTTTAAGTTTGTTTGCTCCTTTCAGATATGCATCAGTACCAACCCAAACATCTTTGATAATTTTACAGCTTTTAATCACAGTACGTTCCCCCACTTCTCCGTAAAAGCCTCTGCGTGTATCAAACTTCTTATCTGTAATCAACTTCAAACCTTGCTGAAATGCTGTCCGTTCTCTGAAACGACTCCATAGCCACGCATCACCGGGCAACATGCCGTCGAAAGGAATAATACTTCTGCCTGCATTCTCATTACATACTTCAAGTTTTACTCTGACAGCTTCCTCTTCTCCGTCTTTCAGCATCCCGTTCCCGAACTTGGCATAATTCGTGGTACCCATTTCTTCAATATTGCTTAATATCACTTCATTGCCAATGATGTAATGAGAAAGATAATGGACATTCTCAACAACAATATTGTCGCCCAGATCACAACTGATGATCGTGCTGTTGTAAAGGCCGACTTTCATTCTGACAGAATGGAATTCCAGATACCAGGGTTCCAGTTTGCCGATGCGCACCAGGCCGAAGAAAGAACAGTTTTTAATAAGATCCGGTGAAAATGGATTCGCGACTAAAACATTATTCCAGTCGTCGCAGGTATTTTGATGTTGAACAAGTATGTTGATCTCTGCTTCTGTCAGATGCCTGTGCTTGACACTGTTTTTGTTCTGCTCATCCCTCAGGTAATATTCGTTTTTGCCTTTAGGGAGAAATGATTCCGGAATGAAATCAAAACCAAGCTTTGAAGCAGGACTTTTTTTTATCTTATTCATGCAGAACGATCTCTTTTATTCCACTGTTACACTTTTCGCAAGATTGCGCGGCTTGTCTACATCATAACCTTTTGCAACGCCGACATAATATGAAAACAACTGCAAGGGGATGACACTCAGCATTGGTGCAACAATTTCATCTGCCGGAGGGATTTCAATATAATCATCACTCAAGGTTGGACTTATTTCATCACCTTCAGTAATGATAGAAATCACTTTCCCTTTGCGCGCTTTTATTTCCTGCATATTGCTGACAATCTTTTCATGGTAGGAATCTTTTGTCGCCACGAAAACAACCGGCAGTGTTTCAGTTACCAATGCAATAGGTCCGTGTTTCATTTCTGCTGCCGGATATCCTTCCGCATGGATGTAAGAAATTTCTTTCAGCTTAAGAGCGCCTTCCAATGCTACAGGGAAATTATAACCTCTTCCTAGAAATAATGCGTCTGCCGCATCTTTATATTTATCTGCAATGCGTTTAACTTCTTCAGCATTTTTGAGAATCACTTCCACTTTCTCGGGAATTGCTTCGAGTTCAGTTAATAAATTCATGTACCGCTCTTCTGAGATAGTGTTTTTCTCTTTTGCAATTTTCAACGCAACCATTGTAAGCACAGCTAGTTGTGCAGTGAATGCTTTTGTACTTGCCACACCAATTTCCGGTCCGGCATGTGTGTATGCACCGGCATGAGACAATCTTGCGATACTGCTGCCTACGGCATTCACTACTCCGAAGATAAACGCGCCTTGCTCTTTTGCTTTTTCTATGGCAACGATGGTGTCTGCTGTTTCACCGCTTTGTGATATCGCAATGATCACATCACCTTTATTCACCACAGGATTTCGGTAGCGAAACTCAGATGCGTATTCTACTTCCACCGGAATACGACAGAGTTCTTCAAAAATATATTCCGCTACCAGTCCTGCATGCCAACTTGTGCCACATGCAATCATTACAATGCGAGGTGCATTCGCAATTTGCTCGATGTTGTTTTGAACTCCTGCCATTGTGATGGTACCTGCTGCTGCATCAATCCTTCCTCTCAAGCAATCGTATATGGTACTGGGCTGCTCATTGATTTCTTTGATCATGAAATGATCGTAACCGCCTTTCTCAATCGCAGCAAGTTCCATGTCAAGCTTAGTGATGAAAGGTGTTATTTTTTCATTACCGAGATTTTTCAGGATCAGTTCATCCGGACGAACTATGGCGAGTTCGTAGTCGTTAACGTAAACCACTTCTTTGGTGTATTCGATGATGGGTGAAGCATCACTTGCAAGGAAGTGTTCTCCTTTACCGATACCAATTACCAGTGGGCTCCCTTTTCTTGCAGCAATAATTGTGTGCGGATCATCTTTATCAATCAAGAGAATGCAATAGGCGCCAATAACACGTTTTAAAGCAATGCGTACGGCTTCTTCCAGTGAGCATTCATTGTGCAAACGGATATCATCAATAAAATTCAACAATACTTCAGTATCTGTATCACTGCTAAAAGTATATCCTTTATTGAGTAATTCTTTTTTAATCAACGCATAGTTCTCAATGATTCCGTTGTGAATCATGGCAAGTCTGCCACTTGCACTTTGATGCGGATGCGCGTTGCGGTCGCTTGGTTCGCCATGCGTAGCCCAGCGTGTATGTCCAATCCCGATATGTCCGTGTACGTTTTGTCCGATTAGGCTTTCCTCAAGCTCTGCGACTTTCCCCTTTTTCTTATAAATTTTCAGCCCGTCGTTTATAAGGGCAACCCCACTGCTGTCGTAACCTCTGTATTCCAGTCTTTTCAGCCCTTTTAGTATGACCGGATAAGCTTCTCTGGGTCCTGTATAACCAACAATTCCACACATATTGATAAATTGATTATTACAAAAATAGGGGTCAGTTAACGATTTCTGAAATCGAAATCTGTTTGGTTTTCAGTGGTTTGAGGTATAAACATGCTTCTTGCATACAGGTATTTAGTTCCGGAACGTTTTTTTACATCTTGGAGAAGCAATACAGACGCTAACGAATGATAGAAATTTTTTACTCACCTCGGCTTTGCCGAATTTTGCAGCAAATTTTGATGATGGCAAGCAAAGATTATACCGTGTTAACTGCTGAAATGATTGGGGAGCTGCGGCAGATGCTGGGCGACCAATATGTACTGGTGGATGAAGAAACGCTCAATCATTTTGCACATGACGAAACGGAAAACCTTCATTTTTTACCGGAAGTAGTGGTGAAGCCTGGTAATACAGAAGAGATTTCAAGGCTCATGAAATTTTGTAATCAGTATCGAATTCCGCTTACTCCTCGAGGTGCGGGTACAGGCTTGAGCGGGGGGGCATTGCCGCACTATGGAGGTGTGCTGATGAGTACAGAAAGGCTAAATCAAATTTTGCATATAGATACCAGAAACCTGCAGGTAACAACGGAGCCGGGAGTGATAACCGAAGTACTCATGGAGCAAGTGAAAGCATACGGATTATTTTATCCGCCTGATCCCAGCAGCAGGGGAAGTTGTTTTATCGGAGGGAATATAGCAGAAAACAGTGGAGGTCCAAAGGCCGTAAAATACGGAGTGGTGAAAGACTATGTGCTTAACCTCGAAGTGGTGTTGCCCGATGGCGAAGTGATCTGGACCGGTGCGAATGTTTTGAAAAATTCTACCGGCTATAATCTTACACAGCTGATGGTAGGTAGCGAAGGTACATTGGGGATTGTAACAAAAATTGTTCTGAAACTCATTCCGCTACCTAAATATGACTTGTTAATGCTTGTCCCATTCAGACAACTCGAACAAGCAGGTGAAGCTGTGAGTGAAATATTCAGGGCGGGATTTGTTCCTAGTGGATTGGAACTAGTAGAGATAGATGCATTATCGATTGTGAGTAAGATGGTTGATAGCAGCGCTGTACCCGTGACGGAAGATACGGCTGCTCATCTCATTATAGAGGTGGACGGAAATGATCAGGATGTGTTGATGAAGGATATGGAAGCAATCGGTGAATTACTTACTAAGTATGATATCGGTGAAATTTATTTTGCAGATGATGCACAGCAGAAAGCAGAGCTTTGGAAATTACGGCGACGTGTAGCCGAAGCTGTGAAATTGAAAGGGTACACAATTGAAGAAGATACGGTTGTGCCACGCGCGGAATTGCCGGCTTTAATAAAGGGGGTGAAGCACCTGGGAAAAGAATATGATTTTGAAGTGGTGTGTTATGGTCATGCCGGAGACGGAAATCTGCATGTCAGAATTCACAAAGAAGGAACGCCGAATAGTTATGGGGATGAAGAGATGAACCGTTGTTTAAGGGCTTTGTTTGAGTTAGTTCATTCATTGGGAGGTACAATTAGTGGGGAGCACGGAATCGGATTAATACAGAAAGGATATATGGATGTGGTGATGAAAAAGGCAAATATCGACCTGATGCGTGCAATTAAAAAGGCATTTGATCCGAACGGAATATTGAATCCGGGAAAGATTTTTGATTGAAATAAGTTTAAACTTAAAACATAAAAGTTAAAACTTGAAACCTGTATGTATTCCTTTTGCCTTTTTACTTCTAACTTTATCTCATGAGAACACTAGCCTTTCTTTTTTTAATTTTCATAATAAGTCAAACAGCTGTTTCGCAAGAGAAAGGTTTTGACAGAAGAAGAGTATTTATCGGAAGCGGAATTAATCTTGGCTTTTTCAATGGGTTTATTTTGGGGTTGAATCCGGAAGTCGGATACACGGTTGGGAAAGTGCTTGATGTTGGCATATCAACAAATTTTACGCTCATCACTCAAAATGATCCTTTCTCGCCTAATAGGGACCGGTTGGTTACTTTAGGAGGAGGACCATTTTTACGTATCTGGCCTTTGAGTCAGTTTTTTGTAGGTGGTCAGTTTGAGTTTAACAGTATTTCTTTTACCAGAAATGCGAATGGTGTATTGGTTTTTAAAGACAGACGTACTGCTCCCAGCTTGCTTGTAGGAGGCGGGTACGGAAGCAGGTTCATCGGGCAGTCACAATTTTACACGAGTATACTGGTGGATGTTATGGGAGATCCAAACTCTCCATACACTGATCAGTTTGGGAGAATGCAGCCTGTGTTCAGAACAGCATTTACATTTTATCTGAAGGAAAGAAATCAATCCCGTTCAGGAAATCGCCGGGGCTATTCAAGACTATAATCCTTTTTAAAGGAGACTCATAAAGAAATTCTTCCTTTTCCA
>JBKDJT010000098.1:0-3519 GCA_046345435.1 Bacteroidota bacterium | reverse complement strand
TCGCCATTCTCTGTAATAGGTTTTCAGCACCCTGTCGCGTACTTGTTCACTGATCACATAACCAAGCTGTGCAAGAAACACACACCCCTTTGAGTAAGCGGCGTAGGAATAGGCAAAGTTTGTATTGAAATGATCTGCATGTGTAGTAAGCGGTTCTTCTTTACCACTTCTCACCAATCCGAAATATGCATCATAATTTGATGAATGATATTTTGGTAATGCATCGGAAGAAAATGCTGTACTGGATTTTTTTGCCATCTCACGGTAATAAAAATCCTCTACCCGCTCGGTTGCAAATTCTGTAAATCCTTCATCCATCCATGCATAAAGACTTTCATTGGTTGCCAGCATCATCTGATACCAGGTATGCATCCATTCGTGAAAAACAGTTCCTAATCCAGGGCCATTGAGCAAAGTAGCCATGGGATATTCCATGCCACCGTCCCCGCCTTGAATAAATGAATATTGTTTGTAGGGATACTCGCCAAAATTTTCCTTGATGAACGGATATACCAATTCAGCAGCATCAGCCACTTTCTGCCACTGTGCATCGTTGTCTGTGTTACCAGGCATATTTTTATACAATACATGAAGTGTAGGTCCATTTTTTACAGGTCTTACGATGTGCTTAAAAGCAGTATCTGCTGCCCAAACAAAATCGTGAACTTTTGGAGCCGTAAATTTCCATGTCATAGCATTTCCCTGCGGCTGTATCACTTTTGTTCCGGGTTCTTCATAACCATATCCTATAGATGAAGCATTGGTAAGATATCCTGTGCCGCCAAGTATATAACGTTTATCTATTGTTATGTTTACATCAAAATCACCCCATACACCGTAAAATTCACGGGCAACATAAGGATTAGGATGCCAGCCATCTTTATCGTATTCACAGATTTTCGGATACCACTGAGCCATCGACAATGCTACACCGTTGGCTGCATTACGTCCACTTCTGCGAATTTGAACAGGAACCTGTGCTTCAAAATCCATTGACAGCGTCACTGTTTGTCCGGGCAGTACAGGCTGAGATAATAACACTTGTAAAATCGTTTCCTGCTCTGTGAATTTCTGAACAACGCCATTCATCTTCAAGGATTTCACACGCTGATAACCGATTTCATCTTCTTTCAGCGCAAGAATTCTGTCACGTACTCTGGGATCCCAGTCAGCCCTTGATCCCGATTTATTTTTACCAAGTTCTCTGCTTCTCATATCCATCATGCTGTTGGGCTGAAACGCATTCCAGTAGAGGTGATAGAACAGTTGCTTAAGTGTATCGGGAGAATGATTCGTGTATTGAAGCGATTGCTTTCCGTTCAGGCGATAGCGAGATACATCTACGTTCACATCCATCTGATATTTTACCTGCTGCTGCCAGTATGCCTTTTGCGCGAATAATGTATTTGCAGTAGTAATTAAATAAAGAAATAATAAAAACCGCATGACTTTCTGATTTAAAAATTTATGATTTACCACCCACTACAATAACCAATTCACCTTTTGGCGGATGTTGTGTAAAATGGTCGTGCACTTCCTGCAATGAGCCTCTGATTGTTTCTTCAAATTTTTTGGTTAATTCACGACTCACAGAACAACGACGTTCGGCTCCGAAATACTGTATAAATTCATTCAATGTTTTGGTTAAACGAAAAGGAGATTCATAAAAGATCATCGTTCTTTCTTCTTCCGACAGGTTTTTCAAAGCAGTCATTCTTCCTTTTTTTTGAGGCAGAAAACCCTCAAAGCTGAATCTTGTCATTGGCAATCCGCTGTTGACAAGAGCAGGTACAAAAGCAGTTGCACCGGGAAGGGTTTGCACTTCTATCCCCTGCTGAATACATTCTCTCACCAGTAAAAAAGCGGGGTCGCTGATGCCAGGTGTACCCGCATCGGTGATGAGTGCCATTTTCTTGCCTTCTTTCAGCTGATCAATTAAATGACTCAGCACTTTATGTTCATTGTGCTGATGATAAGGAGTGATTGGTTTCTGAATCCCGTAATGCTTTAATAGTACTGAAGAGGTTCGGGTATCTTCCGCCAGAATAAGGTCTGCCTCCTGTAACAGATCCTGTGATCTGTATGTAAGATCACGCAGATTGCCAATAGGAGTTGGGATAATATACAGCAAGACAGATTATTTAAATCAAGAGAATTTTAAGGCAATACCTCAACAGAGAATTGTTCCATCACCGGATTTGCAAGCAGCTTTTGTGCAGCAAGTTCTGCCAGTTGTTTTGCTTCTTCTGCAGAAGCAGCATCAATCTGCAGCAAAATATTTTTACCTACTCGTACATCGGTAATTGAATTAATACCAAGATGCTCAAGGCCTCCTAATACAGCTTTCCCTTGAGGGTCGAGTAAATCTTTCAAAGGCATTACCTGCACTTCAACTGAAAAGGTCATAATTAATTTTTAATAAGTTGTTTTCGAAAAGCCAAAGATAAAACAAGGTACAGAACATAAATCAGGGGTAAAGCTGCCCATTTAAAAAAAAAGTATCAACAAGCCTCCCGATAAAATAAGTACCAGCTGCGGTATCAGAGCAGACAGTTTTCTTTCTTTCACCTTTAAACTCATCATTGGGAATGGCGAAACCATCATTGCGCTGAGCAGAAAAATAACGATGTATAAAAACCATGAATTCATCATTATCTTACTAAAGAAACCCTGATCGTACCATAAAATAAGAGGAAAAGAAGCTGCAACCATCGCTGTAATCGGTGTAGGTACTCCCCGGAAAGAATATGTTTGTGTTTTATCAAGATTAAATACAGCAAGCCGCCATGCAGCAGCAAGTGCGAGAAGAAAAGCAGGTATTAATAATAACGAGGATTGGTTTAAAGCCCCCTTTTCACTCATATAAGCAAATTGCAGTAATTTATAGAGTATCATTGACGGAGCCACTCCGAATGAGACAACATCTGACAGAGAATCCAGTTGTGCGCCAAGTTCAGAAGTTGATTTCATCCATCTGGCAACGAAACCATCTAAAAAATCAATTACTGCGGCTGCAAATAACCACAGAGGAGCAAGCATAAAACGGGTATTCATGAGTAAAGTGTTTTGATCCTCATTCATACTTACATCAGGATGGAGGGTAAAAACAATAGCCATGCAACCGCAATACAAATTACAAAGTGTAAAAAAATTGGGTATATGTTTCATTCGATCAACCTAAATTATTTTTTAAAGTAATTCAGTTTAAATATTACCTGAGGAAATAAAAACCAAATATCCGGCTAAAAAAATCAGACAACAGATTTATTGCGCATATAGCTTTCAATTTCTTCGGGAGTGATGGGTATTTCTTTCATCAAGTCCGTGTTACCATTTCTTGTAATAACTACATTGTTTTCAATTCTGATTCCCATCTTTTCTTCTTCTATGTAAATTCCGGGGTCTACGGTAAAAACCATTCCGGGTTTAATCGGAGTTGTTTTGGGACCCAGATCGTGCACATCAATACCCAGATGATGTGAGATGCCGTGATAAAGATATTTACGGTATGCTCTGTTG
>JBKDJT010000097.1:0-3276 GCA_046345435.1 Bacteroidota bacterium | reverse complement strand
GCTTTAAAGTAATTCGGTTTTTCGTTTTTTTTGAATGTATTTTTGTGCACAAAGAAGTAATTTACAAGATTACATAACTGTTTTTTGAAAAAATCTTAATTGTATTTTCTTAACAGGTAGTTTCAGTTATAAAATGTACAGCCTGAGAAACATAACTTGCCTTTTATTTTTTCTATTACTTGTTTTTCAAAAAACCGGCGCACAGGTTGTATTAAATGAGTTGATGGTGCGTCCTTCAGGCCCAACATCTACACCCCCAAATGGATTAATTTACATTGGAAGTGCTGAATACATAGAACTGTATAACACAGGATGCGAACCCGTGAATGTTGCCGGGTATTATATTGCAATGAGGCAGGTTTTTTCAAGTATTTTTTCCGGTGGCACTTTTCGTATACCAAATGTAGCTGCGGCCATTATTCCTTCTAAAGGTCATCTTGTACTTGGCCCGGCATCGGCCGGTGATGTAGATATCAATATGGCAGATCCGGCATACCAAAGTCTAGTCTGTCAATACGGAGGCGGGTCGGTACCGGGAAATTTTGTATTGGCAAATGATGATGGTTGGTGTGGATTGTATGATGCGAATGGGCGTCCGATTGATGCTTTGTACTGGACAGGCAATGCGGCGAATATCAATACCTTGAATGGCGATTACGGAGGGACAATTTGTTTGCCTACAGGCAGCCTCCCTTCTTCATTGCCCAACCCGCAGCAAATTAATACGCAGTTTCCCGGCGTTTTAAGATATGTAGGAGATAATTTTTTTTCAGGAGGTACTCCTGTCAGCAGAAATCCGGACGGAGGCAACTGGGTGAGGAATCTTTCTCCTTCCATCAACAATTCTTCAGCAAGAGGTAATTGTAATGCAGCCTGTTTTGTTAAAGGTGCTGCTGTAACCGGCTTTTCTTACGGAGGTACCCAATTATGCGGTAATGGAAATGCAACGCCTACAACGGTATCAGGCTTTACGTCGGGCGGTACCTATTCTGCTCCTGCAGGAATTATAATAAATCAGCAAACCGGAGAGATTAATCTTGGAGCAAGTACTCCCGGGGGGCCATACATCATTACTTATACTATACTGCCCAATGGATGTACCAATCCGGGAACCGGTACGACAACTATTACCATCCAGGTTCCGCCTAAAGCAGGAAGGGATACTGCAATTAGTATATGTGAAGATGCGCCTGCGGTTAACCTCTTCAGTTATTTGGGAGGAAATGCAGATGTCACCGGAACATGGCAAGGGCCGGCAGCACTTTCGGGCGGACATTTAGGCGTTTACAATCCCGTTACAATGCCGGCGGGAGATTATATCTATACAGTGCCCGTAACCGGTTGCCAGGCAGCTGTTTCTAAAATCAGTGTAACGAGAATAGATTGTTTCTGTCCGGTTTTTTCCGGAAACAATACTGTTGTATCTTCTTGTTTAAATGAAGGTATTCCTGAATTTAGTTTGCCTACTGATGCAGCCTCACCTTATCGTGTTGTTTTCAAATTTTTTGAAAACAGGCAGACCGAGCCTACTTCAATCTATTCCGCAGGTGTCATCATGGGATCGGCGATTCCAAATGGAATAAATGCAATTTATAACGCAGGGTTACCGGGAAATACCGGTTCTCTTCCTGATGTTGCGAAGAAATATTATGTGTATGCACATCTGGATCCCTTGCCACTGAATCCTTTATGTAGGCCGGTTCGTGAATGGGAAGTAGATATTTTGTCATTGCCAATAGTAAATGCAGGTCCTGATAAAGAGATCATTCAGGGTGAACAGGTTTTATTAAGAGCAGAAGCTGAGAATTTTAATACAATTAACTGGACTCCGGCCGGTACATTAACCAGTGCAACAGATATTGTTACCAATGCATTTCCTACACAGACCACTACTTATATAATTACAGCAATATCACAGCAAGGTTGTAAGGTGACGGATGATGTTTTGGTAAGGGTTTATTTGCCAATTGACATTCCCAATGTATTTAGTCCAAACGGAGATGGTATTCACGATAAATGGTTGATACGAAATATTGAACAGTTTCCGCAAAGCAGGATGCAGATTTTTAATCGCTACGGAGATTTGATTCTTGAGCGGTTTGCTTATTCATCTGCCAATGCATGGGATGGAACGATCAATGGAAATCCGGCTCCGGTAGGTGCATATTACTATACACTTTCATTAAACCAGGAAAGAAGGCCAATCGGCGGAAGTATTTCTATTATCAGATAAGTACTTGGTTTATATTCATCTTATAATACTTTGATCGACGTCAAAAAATCATATTTTTTTAACATTTGTTAGTTTTCCTTAAATTGTGCGGCAACTTTTAAGTTTTGGTGAAACGTAAGAACCTTTAGTTTTGCCAATATTAAAAAAGTTGCAGCTAAAGGCAATTTTTAGTTAAAAAAATAGTTAATAAATAGTTTACAAAACCTGAATCAAAACCAACCCATGCTTTTACTCACTAACCGTGTTTGGTCGAACTCACTCTTTAAGTTATTTTTTATAGCGTTTATTACTCTTTTATCAATATCTGTTAAGTCACAAGTTGTACTGAATGAAGTCATGGTGAGACCAGCAGGTGGAGTTGGAACCCCTCCAAATGGGTTGATTTATGTTGGAAGTTTAGAGTATATTGAACTTTATAACAATGGATGTACACCAATAGATGTATCGGGATATTTTATTGCAATGCGTCAGGAATTTTCTACCCAGGCTTCTGGGGGAACTTTTCGTATTCCGAATGTTCCTGCTGCCATTATTCCTCCAAAACAACATATAGTACTAGGTTCTGGTTCTCCCGGAGCCGGTTTGCCTGCCTCCGATATTGATATCGTCATGAATGCAGCAAATTCCTGTTTATATCCTGGTGGAAATTTTGTTCTGTCAAACATAGATGGCTGGTGTGGCTTATATAACGCAGCAGGTACCCCTGTAGATGCTATATACTGGAGTAGTGCAGCCGGCAACATCAGTTCGCAGCCTGCAGATTATGGAGGTACAATATGTTTGCCTACAACTACACCACCTACAGTAACATCACTCCCCAATGCGCAGCAGATTAACACTGGTTTTCCCGGTGTAATGCAATATGTAGGAGGCAATTTTACAACAGGAGGTACACCACTTAGTCGTCAGCCTGATGGAGGAGCCTGGGGCAGGGCTCTTGCTTCTTCTATTTCTGCAGCAGGAAATTGTAATGGCGGCACCTGTTATACGCCTGTCCCCGCTGTGACTGGATTTTCCTATACTTCTCCACTCTGTGCAACAGG
>JBKDJT010000096.1:0-2825 GCA_046345435.1 Bacteroidota bacterium | reverse complement strand
GATATCTCCTGAAAAACAGGTGTGCCGGTTTTGCTCTTTCCGATTGTTTCGCCCCGCCAGTGTCCATTTTCAATAAGCACAGGAAAAATATCATTGTTGATGCGCAAAATTTCAGATGGTCCATAAATATGCTGCCATGTTTTTCCGATCAACTCTTCAGCACTCTCGTATCCAAACATGTCCACATGCTCGTGATTGAGATAATAATATTCTCCTTTTTCGTTGAGTAAGGCTATTCCATCGGTTGACTTGTCGAGAGCCATTAAAAGCTTCTCCAGAGGAAATGGGTGTCGAGGTTCTTTTTGATTCATAATAATGATTATATGGGCGCGGAAACAACTACATAAATTTACTTATTTTATATTATCTGCCCTCTTGTTTTTTTATCGTCGATATCAATTGAGAAACAACAAAATATCTGTTTTTTCAATTCAGTCGTATTAATACCAAGAGAAATACGTATATCTACTGATACACAAATGATAAAACTGCTGAATTCACCTAAAAACAAGGGGATATAATTTTTTTTTGATGGGGGTGATAGTACTTTCATGTTACTCCAATACTTTGATGACCTTTTGCTTATTCCTTTGATCCCGTTTTTAATGCCTCCCCGATATCTATGATGATCACCCTTTCCAATGCCTTTGAAGGCTGTTGTATCTTGTAAGCTTCAGAAGCCATTAAATAAGCCCCGTCTTCGGGCGGGGTTTTTAATCCGTTCTTATCATGTCAAAAATTATTCCCTCATTGTTTGTGCGATTACTTTACACAAATGATTTTCGTGTTTGGCCTTTTTTATCTTCCAAAAGAAATTCTTTAAATTGGCATAAGCAAAAGAGATACTCAGAAAAACATACGGCGCAAAAGACAAGCATTAACAATATGAACAAACCTATTATCAATTACGACCAGGTGCTTGCGCTTTCAAATCAAAACATAGAACTCGGAAAAAAATTGTTAGAGGCTTTTTTATATGAATTAGAGCCCGTAGTGAATACTTTTCGGCCAAACCCTACAGATGAAGACATGGAAGCAATTAGCAGGCTTACTCATAAAATCAAACCTTCTCTGCAGTTGCTGGAGCTTGAATCGCTCAACCAAAAAATGAATGTTTATAAAATGAAATACCGTGAAGGAACGGTTGCATCCCGAGCAGAGCTTCCCGGGTTATATAAAGAAATCACAGCGTTGTACCATAGAGTTGTAGAAGAAATAAGAACCTATATCGGCAATATGCAAGGATAGCATCAAACATTGTTCATTTTTAACCTTCAATGAACTTGTTTTAAACAATAATTCAAAATCCTACGTATAAGTACGTATTCGGTATGCTTTTCTTTATCTATCCAATGCATTTTTGTTACTTTACAGAATAAAAAATCATCGCATAACTATTCGTTTAAATAATTGATCCTGTGCTGATATGCATACATTTGGTATGGTTTTACACAAATGTGGTTAATGATTTTTTAAAACACTCTCATAAAGATGAAGCGCATCGAAGATTTAAATATTCTGATTCTTGAAGACGACAGGATTTTCGCTGAGGTTCTCTCAAGAAACCTTTCCAGGGTCGGTCTTGATATGTCTAAAATCTCCATCTATGATTCCATAGAAACAGAAGATGAAGAGTTTATTAATTTGAAGCCGGATGTTGTTTTTCTTGACTTAAATATTATCGGTTCGTCCGGGTTAGACACTTATTATGCCGCTGAGCCAATTTTCCCTTCTGCGTGTTTTATCATTCTCAGCGGACACAACGACGAGCAACTTGCCTTGCAATGTGTGGAAGCGGGGGCGCAAGACTATATATCCAAAAGCGACGCTTCGGCCTACGCCCTTCTAAAATCTATACAGTATGGGCTTATACGTAAAAAACAGCTTTTAAAAGAAAAGAATTACGTAAAAGCATTCAGATATTCTCCTTTTGCGTCGGTCATTACAAACGGAATATGTGGAGAGGTTTTACATGTGAACGATGCTTATGAACGCCTTTTCGGAAAGCCAACAAACAATGTCGCCCAAAATGTCTCCTTTCTAAAAAAAGAGAACATCAATGCCGGGTCGGGTGATTGGTTTATCTCTGTTTTAAATGCAAAAGGAGAGGAAAAGATGGTTAAGGTTTGGGCAGAATGTATTGACAAAAAGGAGGAGTTATACTTGTATAAAATTTCAGAAAAAGAACCGGTGGTTTCCTGATTTTTTTCTTAAAATCCAAAACTATGAATTCAATTAAAAGTGCTGTGATTTGTGTAGATGATGATCCGCATATTTTGCAGATGCTTTCGCTCCAGTTAAGAAAATGCCTCGATACCGATCGGGTGCTTCTCGATTTTTTTCTTGATGCCAACCAGGTGCAGGAGCACATGGAAAGGCTAAAACAAGAACAAATCAAAATTGATTATCTGATTACCGACTTCAGAATGCCTTCCATGTCAGGATATGATTTAATCAAAAAAACAAAAAGCGTTTTTGCTGATGTAAAATGCATCCTGCTATCCGGACAAGCCGACGAAGCACAGGTAGAACGATTAAAAAGAGACGGGCTTCTGGAAGCCTTTATACCAAAACCATGGAAAGAGCAACAGCTGTTTTCATTAATGAACTGTAAGCCCTCGTAGGTCTTATCCCTCGTAGGTCTTATACACCTTAAAAAAATATTAAACATCAATCTACATTCGATATGAGATTAATTTTTTTGTCTTTGTTTTTTTTGCTGGTCTCGGCATCGGCATGGTCTCAAAAACCGCGCACACAATTTAACGGGTTCGGACATACAGAATATTTTATGGAATCAACCAAAGACCATTCCTATTCCTATT
>JBKDJT010000095.1:0-7174 GCA_046345435.1 Bacteroidota bacterium | reverse complement strand
TGCACGTAGATGACCTGGCTGACGCCTGTTATTTTCTGATGTTGAATTATAATGAAGAAGGCTGGATCAATGTTGGTGTTGGAGATGATGTATCTATACTTGAACTTGCAAGCATCATTAAAGACGTGGTAGGGTTTGAAGGAGAGCTTGTTTTTGATGCAAGCAAACCGGATGGCACTCCGCGCAAGTTGATGGACAGTTCTCGTATCAATTCACTTGGATGGAAAGCATCTATTCAACTTAAAGACGGCATACAAAAAGTTTATCAGGAAATACAATCTTTGCCTTTCTAATATGTTTGGCTGGTTTAAAAAAAATAATCAGAAATCACCTCTAGTTGATCTCGGACTAATCGGCACCGATATGCATTCGCATTTGCTACCCGGTATCGATGACGGATCTCCGGATGTTGAAACTTCAATTCAACTAATAAAAGGGATGATGTCGCTGGGTTTCAAAAAGTTTATCACTACACCACATATCTATCCGGATCTATATCCCAATACCCCTGAAACAATTGAAGCTGCATATCAATTACTCAAACAGAAAATTAACGAAGAGCAACTGGATGTTGATATTAGATATGCTGCCGAATATTTTATTGATGATTTTTTTCTGGAAAGATTACAAAAAGGACAAAAACTTCTTCCTATACATGACAACTGGATTTTACTTGAAATTTCATTTATCAGTCCGCCCCCGGAATTAAATCATGTGTTATTCGATCTCGTAACGGGCGGCTATCAGCCAATTCTTGCGCATCCCGAACGGTATTCTTTTTATCATCGCGATAAGGATATTTATCACCGCTTTCGCGATCAGGGTTGTTTACTGCAAATTAATCTCCTCTCATTGATTGGTTATTATGGCAGACCTGTTCAGGATACTGCATTTTATTTAATAGAAGAAGGACTTATTGATTTGGTTGGTACCGATCTGCACCACGAACGTCATCTGGAAGGATTGAATAACATGCACAAGTCTGAAGCGCTAAAGATACTCTTAGAATCCGATCGCCTTTTGAATCACAAGCTCTGATTTTTTGAAACCACGCCTGCTCATCCTACTCAACCGTCTTTCCATTGGTGGACCGGCTTCCAATACCTTGCCACTGGCAGCGGCTTTGCAAAATCAATTTGAAGTTTTACTCGTAGCCGGAAATCCTTTGCCCGACGAACAATCGGCATTATATTTACTTGATAAATACAAGGGCTTTCAAACAATCATTGTACCTGAGATAAAGCGAGCCGTACAACCAATTCAAGATGTTAGAACTTATAAAAAAATACTGCAGATTATTCGTGACTTCAAACCTCAGGTTGTTCATACACATGGAGCTAAACCCGGATTTTTAGGCAGACTCGCTGCTGCGAAATGTAAAGTGCCCGTTATTGTACATACCTACCATGGTCATGTTTTTAAATCTTATTTATCTTCCTTTGTTTCCGTGATGATCATAAGTACTGAAATGATACTTGCAAAAAAATCTCATTTACTCATTGCCATTAACGAACAGTTACAAAAAGAATTAATTCACGATTTTAAAATTGCAGACGAATCAAAAGTTCTACTTAACAGGCTCGGGATTGATGCGGATATTTTTAAAGATGAAGAAGATATACTCAGAAAAAAATTTCGTTCTGAATTTAACATTAGCGATGATGTAGTTGTTGTTGCAATTGTTGGCAGACTGGTGAAAATAAAACAACACCATTTTTTTATTGATGTTGCAGATACATTGATTAAAAAAGAAGACTGTAAAAAGAGATACTGTTTCTTTATTGTAGGTGATGGAGAGGAATACGCGCGGCTGGAAGAAAAATCCGAATCTCTGGGACATCGAATTTTAAAGAAGAATTGCCGGGCCGTTGGTGAATTTGACGTAGCATTTACTTCCTGGAGAAAAGATATAGATTGTGTGATGGCCGGCATCGATATCCTGCTGATGACATCTCTGAATGAAGGAACTCCGGTAGCAATTCTTGAAGCAATGGCAGCAGCTAAGCCAATCGTATCAACACCGGTTGGTGGCATTCCTGAATTAATTAAAACTGCCGATTGTGGATTTATTTCAGATGAAAAAAATGGGATGGTTAAACAAATTGAGCTGCTTGCTGCATCCAATCAACTTAGAGAGGAAAAAGGTGTACATGGGCGAAAATTTGTGAAGGCACATCTTACAATAGAGCGTCAGTCGGATGAGTTGTCACAATACTATTTTAAAGTACTCAGAGAACCCAAAAAGCAGCGTATCAATAAATTATGAGAAAAGAAACCGTGTTGAAAAACGTATTTTTCTCATCTTTGCAGAAGCAAACAATTAATTCTTCAGGTTTTTTCCAACTTTTTCGATTGACGGTTGTAACTATTGTGTCATGAATAAGTTTACGATCAAGGACTTAGAAAATTTAAGCGGCATCAAAGCCCATACAATTCGTATCTGGGAGCAGCGCTACAATTTTCTCAAACCCCAGCGTACAGCGACTAATATCCGTTACTATTCCAATGAAGAATTAAAAACAATTCTGAATATTTCCCTGCTCAATAAATACGGCTACAAGATTTCACATATCAACCGGATGACCAATGAGGAGGTGAGAAACAAACTGGTTTCATTGTCTGGTCCGGAAGCTCAGCAGGAGAGACTTGTAAATGAACTGATCCAGTTCATGATAGACCTTGACATTGAAACTTTCGAAAAGCTTCTCGATCAGTTTATCCTGGCAAAAGGCATTGAAAAGACAATCAATCAGCTCATTTTCCCATTTATGGACAGGATAGGGGTGCTGTGGCTCACAGACCATATCAATCCTGCACAGGAGCATCTGATTACCAATGTAATTCGTCAGAAATTAATTGTAGGTATTGAAAATATCAATACACCTTTTCAGCAGCGCACCAAAATATTACTATTCCTTCCGGAGAATGAGCACCATGAGCTGGGGCTTCTATATCTGAATTATATGCTCAAAAGTAGAGGCATTCAAACAATTTATTTAGGAGCGAATGTGCCTTTGTCAGACCTTGAATTTGTAGTACAGATCAAGAAGCCTGATTACGTATATACCCACCTCACTACAGTGATGAAGGAGTTTAACTTCGAGAAGTTCCTGAACCACCTCAAAAACAAGTTTTCTTCGGTTCCTATTCTGATATCAGGTCTTTTAAGCCAGACTTATGAAAAGAAGGCGCCTCAGGCCAATATCCGGTTTATCCGATCCCTGGCTGAAGTCAACGAATTCATTTCCGCTCTTCCATAATATTAAATAACAATTGGTTATCGCCAAAGATTCTCCGAAAACGGGGCGTTTTTTTTGCGGCTATAATTTTTGTTTTACAAAATTTAGCAAAATTTAAACAAAATATTTGGAAGGGTATGCCTTTTGTGTTTAAATTTGGATATCATTAAATTAAACACAACATATATGTCCACACTTGAATTCAACGAGATGCTGGTCAGTAATACAGATTTTCTCAAGCCTTTTGCCTTTACCCTTACCAGAGACAATGAGACAGCAAAGGACCTGTTGCAGGAAACACTATACAGGGCAATTGCCAACCGTGATAAATATCATGTGGGCACAAATATTAAGGCATGGCTTTATACCATCATGCGTAATATTTTCATCAATAATTACCGCAGGAGGGTGAAACAAAATACCATTTTTGATTCAACACCTAATGATTATTATCTTAACTTTCAGCAGGCATCTGTTCATAATGATGCGGAAGGGAAACTGAAATTGAGAGAAATTCAATCCGCGCTACATAATTTGCCCGATATTTTTAAACATCCGTTTCTTCTTTATTTCGAAGGGTACAAATACCACGAAATTGCAGAGATGCTCAATGAACCTCTTGGCACCATCAAAAGCAGGATTCATTTTGCACGTAAATTGTTGAAGGAACAGATCACACGTAATTAAAAAACATTAAACGATTTTTTTGCCAAAAGCCATTGTAATAGGAAGCGGATTTGCCGGAATTTCTACAGCCTCTTTTCTTGCTAGAGATGGGTGGGACGTGGTTGTGCTTGAAAAACATACCATGCCTGGTGGCCGTGCCAGAAAAATGGAAGTCGATGGCTTTACTTTCGATATGGGCCCGAGCTGGTACTGGATGACTGATATATTCGAACGGTATTTCAATCGATTTGGTAAAAAAGTAAGTGATTATTATGAGCTAATTCGTCTTGATCCTTCCTACAGGGTTTATTTTAAGGATGAAGCATTGGATATACCAGCAGATTATGCTTCTTTAAAAGCACTCTTTGAAAAAATTGAACCGGGCAGCGGAAAACAACTCGATCGTTTTATGAGTGAGGCCGCCTATAAATATCAGGTCGGTATTAATAAACTTGTTTATAAACCAGGTAGATCGCTCACCGAATTTATTGATAAGGATTTATTGCTTGGATTATTTCGTCTGGATGTTTTTACATCTATCAGCAGCCATGTACGACGGTTCTTTAAAGATTCGCGACTGGTTGAACTGATGGAGTTTCCTGTTTTGTTCCTAGGCGCACTTCCTCAAAATATTCCTGCTTTGTATAGTTTAATGAACTATGCAGACATACAACTTGGTACTTGGTATCCAAAAGGGGGGATGTATAAAATTGTAGAGGGAATGGTTTCCCTTGCAGAGGAATTAGGTGTACGTTTTCTTTATAACACAGAGGTAAAAGAAATTGTTGCTAAAAATGGAAAAGTGAAGGAGGTGTTATCCAACAACGGAACATTTGAAGCAGATGTGGTGATCAGCGGAGCTGATTATCATCATACAGAGCAGGATTTATTACAAAAAACAGATCAGTCATATTCTCAGTCATATTGGGATAAAAGAGTAATGGCTCCTTCCTGTCTTTTATATTATGTTGGGCTGAATAAAAAATTAAACAGTGTGCCTCATCATTCTCTTTTCTTTGATACTGATTTTTCAGTTCACGGGAAAGAAATCTATACCACAAAAGAATGGCCTTCGGATCCTTTATTTTACGTGAGTGTAACAACTGTAACAGATACCGCAGGAGCACCGCAGGGTGGTGAAAATATGTTTTTTCTGATTCCTGTTGCGGCCGGGCTGGAAGGGGACACAGAAGAACTCAGAGTGAAATATTTTGAAAGCATTCTTCAAAGGTTTGAAGCGCGAACCGGAGAAAATATTCGAGAACATATAGTATATAAGAAGTCGTATTCAGTGAGCGATTTCAAACAAGACTACCATGCTTTCAAAGGAAATGCGTACGGTCTTGCAAACACACTGCTGCAAACTTCAATCCTTAAACCATCCTGCAGAAGTAAAAAAGTATCCAATCTTTTTTATACAGGACAACTTACCGTACCGGGGCCAGGTGTACCTCCCAGTTTAATTAGCGGGGAAGTTGTTGCCGGGGAGGTTAAAAAATATTTTTCAACTACCAAAAAACTAACTGCATATGATCCAGCTTTTTCATGAAGTAAGCCAGCAGTGTAGCAAAAGCACGACAGAGCGTTACAGCACTTCTTTTTCTTCAGCAATCCGTTTACTCCATACAGATCTGCGCCAGCCTATTTATAATATCTACGGATTTGTTCGTTTTGCAGATGAAATAGTAGATACCTTTCATGAGCATAAGAAAGATGTATTGCTTGCAGAATTTAAAGCAGATACTTATGCTGCAATACAGGAGGGCATCAGCCTCAATCCAATTCTTCATAGTTTTCAGTTAACAGTTAATAAGTACAACATCGATCCTGCTCTCATTGAGGCTTTTTTCAAAAGCATGGAAATGGATCTTGACAGGAAATCTTACAACGAAGGAGGTTATGCAGAATATATTTATGGCAGCGCTGAAGTAGTTGGTTTGATGTGTTTGTTTGTATTTCTTAACGGGGACAAAGATGAATATGAAAGACTGAAACCGTATGCACAGGCTCTTGGTGCTGCATTTCAAAAAGTGAATTTTTTAAGAGATGTGAAAGCTGATTATGCTTTGCTGGATCGTACTTATTTTCCGGGAGTAGATTTCGGAAATTTCACTGATAAACAAAAAGCAGAAATCGAAGCGGATATTCAAAAAGATTTTGAATTGGCTTACAAGGGAATTCTCATGCTCCCTAATAAAGCTAAATTCGGAGTTTATGTTGCTTTTAAATATTATTTATCTCTTTTTAGAAAAATAAAGAGAATGCAGCCTTCACGTATATTGAATGAACGTGTGCGTATACCAAATTATCATAAAATGATGATTTTATTAAGGGCTGGAGTTAGAACACAATTGAATTTTTTTTAGTAACTAATCATACTCATGAATATACATCAGGTCATATTGGTCAATGAACAGGATGAGCAGGTAGGAGTCATGGAGAAAATGGCTGCTCACCAGCAGGCGCTTCTGCACCGTGCATTCAGTGTATTTATTTTTAATAAGGATGGCCAGATGTTGTTGCAAAAAAGAGCTGATGGTAAATACCATAGTCCGGGTTTATGGACCAACGCATGTTGCAGTCACCCTGCTCCCGGTGAAACAACTGATGCTGCAGCAAAGAGAAGATTGCAGGAAGAGTTAGGTTTTACAACAGAAATTAAGAAGGCATTTCATTTTACATACAAAGCAGTATTCGACAATGGACTTACCGAGTATGAATTTGATCACGTTTATACAGGAGTATATAATGGCGCCATTCAACCCAATCCTCAGGAAGCAAGTGAGGTTTTGTTTTTATCACTTGATGAAATAGAGCACGATCTGAAAGCAATCCCCGAGCAATATACGGTCTGGTTTGCAATTGCTTTTCCAATGCTGAAGCAATGGGTCGAAAAAACCCAGTATGCAGATGTTACAACGTAAAGTATCTGTTATTGGTAGTGGTATTGCCGGTCTTGCTGCGGCAATTCGCCTCGCAATAAGAGGGTACGAAGTTGATGTTTTTGAACGCAATGAATATCCCGGAGGCAAATTAAGCTTAATAGAAAAAGACGGATACAGGTTTGATGCAGGGCCTTCTCTGTTTACACAACCCCAATACTTAGAGCAGTTGTTTCATGAAGCAGGTGAATCAATCGAAGATTTTTTTGAATATCAGAAAGTAGATCTGTCCTGCCGTTATTTTTTTGAGAACGGGAAAATTATCAACGCTTGGACAGAAGCATCACGATATGAAGAAGAACTGGTCAGTATTCTAGGGGAGAAGCC
>JBKDJT010000094.1:0-5721 GCA_046345435.1 Bacteroidota bacterium | reverse complement strand
TATGAATAGCTGATACCAGTACCAGCCATGGAACTAAAGAAGCATTTTCTACCGGATCCCAAGCCCAGTAACCACCGAAAGTCAGACTCTCATACGCCCATGCAGCTCCCATCATAATACCAAGTCCGAGAATACCTGCACTGAAAAGTGCCCAGGGTCTTGCGGCTGCGATCCATCCGCTGTAATTTTTTGTCCATAGCCCGGCTATTGCATAAGCAAAGGGGACGATTGTTGATGCAAAACCAAGAAAGAGCACCGGTGGATGAATGGTCATCCAGTAATTCTGCAAAAGCGGGTTGAGTCCGTTGCCATCACGGATAAAACTCAAATAATCATTTCTCAAAGATCCATCGGGCATGAAACCCACAGGAAAACGATCCGGACTAAGCATGTCTTCATTGCGCATTAGAACGAAAGGACTGCTTCCTATTTTGAAATCGAAGAAATAAATACCAATGACCATGGTTGCCAGCAACAACTGCATGAAGCTGATAACAGTCATCACAGGTGCCTCCCATTGTTTTTCTTTTCGAATCAATATCAAACCAAGAATACAATGCCAGAAACTCCAGAGCAGAAAACTCCCCTCCTGTCCTTCCCAGAAACAACTCAGGATATATTGCATCGGCAGCGCCAGGTTACTGTGCTGCCAAGCATAACGGTATTCAAAAAGGTGACGGGAAATGATAAAATACAGAGAAACAAAAATGCCGATGACGGCAAACACTTCAATAAAAAAGGCAATGCGTGCAATTTTTAGCCAGCCTTCGTTTTCTTGAAGACCTGTTGTTCGATGAGCTAAAAAATAACTAATCGTAGCTGTGAGGGAAGCCATCAGAGAAAGCACTGCTAAGAAATGTCCAATCTGACCCGGAAGTAATTGCTCTCCTGCAAAATTCATAATGAATAATTAATTGGCTGAAATACTGCTGCTAACTTTTTCCTCTTTGTATTTACTAGGGCATTTAATCAAAATATCCTCACACAAAAAAGCGCTGTCGGTCATTTTCCCTTTTAACACCATTCGCTCACTTCGTTCCATATCGGTCGGCGGTTTGCCCTTGAGGTAAACTACCTTCGAACGACCACCCAGAGAATCAACCACATGAAAACTCAAGTAATTCGGATCCTTCAGCGGATCATAGCTGATCGTTTTCCCCTGCGCAGTATCAAGCCTGGCAATGAGATGCACAAATTTCCCGGTCTTGGATTTTGCTGAAGCTACTGTATCATAGGTAGAGAGGTTACCCATTGTACTTATGAGCAACCCAATGGCCAAAGCAATCGCAACCAATAGAATTATATGTGTTGTTTTCATTCGCCTGTAGAATATTTAAGTTCAAACCGTAATGTAAAAACCCGACTCTGACCAACCCATTGTTTTTACGGGCGCAAAGTTAGTTGAAAAAGGAGTGGCGTTTGTTTTTGCCAACTCTTTATTCCACGCTTTAAGAAAACTTTCAAACAAACCGCTTTGATCTTGTTTTTTATCATTATTCCCCCTTTAACTTTGCGGCGCCTAGGGCATCATCATTTATGACCGATCTATCCCAGTTCAATCCGGATAACGCTTCCAATCCCAACAACAATATTTTTGGCTTGCCATTTACAGCTGAAGAATCACGAATGATTATCCTTCCTGTTCCATGGGAGGTAACAGTCAGCTATCGTGCAGGCACTTCCCGGGCTCCCGAGCATATTAAAAAAGCCAGTCTCCAGGTTGAATTGCTGGATAATGATTTACCGAATGGATGGAAGCAGGGAATTCACATGCTGGATATTGATAAGAAATTACTACTTAAGAGCGATTACCTGAGAAGAGAAGCCGAACTGTACATCAATTATATCGCACAGGGAGAGAATGTGAAGGACAATAAATTCATGTGTAAGGCCCTGAAGGAAGTGAATGCCGGTGGTATTTTTCTGAATGAGTGGGTCTATGAAAAAACGCGCGCATTATTAAATGACGGAAAACTTATCGGTTTGCTAGGCGGAGACCACAGCGTACCTCTTGGATTTCTGAAAGCTATCGCTGAAAAATATCCCTCCTTTGGCGTACTGCAGATTGATGCACATTGCGACCTGCGCGAATCGTATGAAGGCTTTGAACACTCTCATGCTTCAATCATGTTTAACGCTCTTCGTGAAATCTCTCAGATTGAGCGAATCATTCAGGTGGGCGTGCGTGATTACAGCGATTGCGAGTGGAACTATATCTGCAACAGTGAATTCCGCGTAATTGCCTATCGCGACAGAGAAATCAAAGAAAGATTATACGAAAACGAGCCTTGGAAAAAAATAACTGAAGAAATTGTCAATCAGCTTCCCTCCCATGTATATATCAGTTTTGATATAGACGGACTCGACCCTAAACTTTGTCCGAATACCGGGACTCCTGTAATGAGTGGCCTGGAAACAGAGCAGATATTCTATCTTCTTAGACGAATTTTACAGACAGGCAGAAAACTCATCGGGTTCGACCTAGTAGAAGTTGGAGTAAGTCAGAATGAATGGGATGAAAATGTCGGTGCAAGGATTCTGTATAAATTATGTAACTTAATGCTGGCTTCAAATCCGGTTTGATAGTACCTACTACAAACAAACTGTTTAAGCTATCAAAAAAACGGAGTTGCGCCATTTGAAATCAATCTTAATATCATGATTGAATACAGGATCCCAATAAATTATCTTCCTTACGAGAAGCAAATAAGATCGGCTCGCCTGCTTCACTTACTTACTTCTTTTCTTTTCATGTTCAATGCATGGATTGATTTTCAACAGGCTACTCCTTCATTGCTGTTTGTTGTAGTTCAGATTGCATGTTCATTGCTGATTTTCTCCCATGTAATATTTGGGAAAAAACTCAATTCAGATGATGCTCGCTCAAATGTTTTTTTCCGTTTACTGGAAATTGCCGGCTTCGTTTTCGCTGCCTGGTATTTTTTCTCCGCATTAAACAGTCCGCTGCAAGGCTCTCTGGTTGTTGCGACACTGATCGGATTGCTTTACCTCTTGTTTATGGAAAGAAATATTTTCAAGCCGGTTGATGTCCTGCTAAATGAAAAAGGCATTCGTCTTCCCGGGATGAACCGATCACAACTCTTGTCATGGAAAGAAATTGACAACCTACGTATTCGCAACGATTTCATCTCGATTAACACCAAAGACAACCGTTTTCTTCAGTATGAAATCAACCGTATTCTTAGCGATGCGGAAATCGATGAAATGAATAGCTGGTGTATCCGTCATTTTACCGCAACTTGATCATGCTTATTAGCTGAAGATAAATCACGAACTTTGCTGCATGAATCATCCGCAGGCATCTCCGTTTTTACTTTACTCCGACGGCAAAGGAAATATTTTCGAAGACCAAACCTTGTATGCCATCGGCCGATCCGGTTGGGATGCTATGCCTATAGAAACAGACAACTGGATTCCGCTTCCCGAAGGCGGCAATCTCTATGAGTTGCCCGGAAGAAAAGCCATAGGACTCGATGTATTAACCGGAGAATTAAGGCTTTGTGAAAAAGGTTGGGCCGTCGCAGCATTTGTCCCCCCCGCTCACACAGGGCTTTACCTCGCTGCTTTTGAAACGGAACCAAACGCGGAAGTGCTCCCCTTGTTTTGCTATACCGCAGCGGGATGGCACAATGAACAGTTTTATGTTACCGCTGTTCGTATCGAAAAAGATATCCGTCAGGAATGCGCAGGATATGACCAGGAAAAAATTGAAATCGGTACAGAAAAACTTTTAAATGCATATCCGCATAACAGACTTGTGAAACACCTGATGGAAAATTGCTGTCGTTCTTATACTTGTCCCGCTGCCCGCAACTTTTCATTGGGCAGATGGGAATGTCCGGTACCTGTTTCTCCTGCATGTAATGCAAACTGCATCGGATGTATTTCCTTTCAACCACAAGAAGAAAGCATTGTGAGTCCGCAGGATCGACTAACATTCCAACCCACACCGGAAGAAATTGTAGAGTTTACGGTGCCACACCTTGAAGCTGCCCCCTACCCAATTGTTTCTTTCGGACAAGGATGCGAAGGAGAACCATTACTGATGTGGGAAACCATTAGAGAAGCAATCATAGAAATCAGAAAACATACCCAAAAGGGAAGCATCAACATCAATACAAACGGTTCGCGACCCGACGCTGTTAAAAAACTATGTGATGCCGGGCTTAATAGTATTCGCGTGAGTACCAACAGCGCAAGAAAAGAAATCTATGAAGCTTATTACAGACCTAACAATTACACATTTGAAGATATTGTTGAAAGCCTGCGTATCGTTAATGAAAACGGAGGATGGACCAGCATCAACTATTTTGTTTTTCCCGGGATGACCGACAGCGAAGCAGAATACGAAGCTTTGAGAGAACTGATCCGTACTACAGGACTAAAAATGATTCAGTGGCGGAATTTTAATATTGATCCCGACTGGTATCTGGGTAAATTAAACGTAGCAGATACAGGAGAGATGATGGGCGTTCGACAGATGATGGCACTCATTAAAGAAGAATTTCCTGAACTTAAGTTCGGATATTATAACCCACCAATAGAAAGAATTAAAGGAAATTACGAGCGCGATTTTGCTCAACTGTAATAGTTAAGAGATACATAAAAAACAACGAAATAATTATATGCCGTGCTTGCCTCAGCAAATACATTTAATTTTTGGCTTAACTTAGATATATGAATTTCGATAATAAAGAAAACAATCAGGATCGCATCAAAGCACTGAGTGCCACCATCGTCTTTCATGCTGCGCTGCTTTTGGTGTTTTTCCTGGTTTCATTTACACAACCACAAACAAAACCTCCTATACAACAGGATGAAGGGATAGAGGTTAATCTTGGCAATAGTGATATTGGCTTCGGAGATATACAACCACTGGCACCGGGAGAACCCGCACCTGATGCTTTATCAGATAACAGCACACCAACTCCTTCAGAAGAACAAGAAAACACGGAGACAGAAACTGAAACTGCGGAAAATGAAAATACTGAAACGCCAGTTATTCATAAACCTGAAACGAAAAACAAACCTGTCATTAAAAAAACAGAAACTGTAACAAAACCTGTAAATCAGAATACAAAAACAAATACTCCTGTTAATAATCCTGTTTCCAATCCTGACCCCAAACCTAAAGCTGTTTTTAAAGGAGGCAATGGAACCGGAGGGAACAATGCTGACGATTTCAACAACTCCCAAAGTCAAGGTATTGCGGGAGGAATAGGAGATCAGGGAAAACAAGGTGGAAATCCAAACAGTGATAATTATACCGGAAATGGCGGAAGCGGTAATGGCGGACCTTCTGTTATCAAAGGCAATAGGAAAATCACAAAAGCAGGATCCTTTACGGGCGATCTTCCTAAGGCAACGATTCTAGCTAGTGTCAGCGTAGATGCTAATGGTAATGGCACATTTTTAAAAATTGATAAAGGCTCTACTTCCTTCGACAACGCCTATGCAATAGCAATCAAAAACTATCTGCCACGTATCTCTTTCAACAAATCAGCTGAGACTTCAACAGTGACTGTGAAGTTTGTATTTGATGTAAAGAACTAAATGCAATCATGCCGGGTTGTACCTTTGCTTTTATGAATTACAGGGAAACAGTTCAATACATGTATGAGCGGCTTCCTATGTTTAGTCGTATCGGTGATGCAGCGATCAAAAAAGACCTTCACAATACTATAGCACTATGCTCTGCGC
>JBKDJT010000093.1:0-4004 GCA_046345435.1 Bacteroidota bacterium | reverse complement strand
GAGTCTAACTGCGAATATTTTATGGATTTTGAAGAGGCGACTATTTTTATAAAAACAAACAGAATTATAGCTGCCGGGGAAGAACTATGTGTTAATTATAATGGTGATACCGGTGATGCAAAACCTGTTTGGTTTCAGGCTTAGTCAAGATTCACCCGCTAGCTCTTTTAATGATAAAGAATTAAAGACGGGATCAGAAAAGCATTGATTTTTATGTAGTTAGGATTGAAAGAAGGGGTAATGATTTTTTTAAAATTAATTTGTTTTTTTAAATATTTTTCCTAAATTCGTTTAACAAACGACAATCTTAAAGATTTTCTTTTGTTTTCTAAATATCCGCAAAACCCGATTTTTTCCGAAGAAAACTGCCTCCTAAATCGTACTACTATGCGGAAAATTTACACATTTATTATTCTCTTTGTTGCATTGTCAACATTTACTAAAGCCCAAGAAATTCAGGCTATCGTATCTACTTCTCATGTACAGCTTCGCTGGACTTCAACTGCTGGTTATGCAATAGACCATTATGAAATAGAACGTAGAAATCGTGGTGAGGAATTCAAAACAATTGCCCTTATACTCGCTGAGAATGGCAGTGAATCAGCTGCTTATCTTTATAAAGATAAATTGACAGGAGGTGATCAGCACCTTTACTACCGCGTTCATTGTTTTTTCGCTGATGGCACTGAAAGTTATTCAGACATCCTTTCATTAAACCTTGCTGAGGCAAAAGATGATCTGCTGAAAATTTCAACTGATGTTGCCGGATGTAGGTTGCTGCTTGATCTTCCGACACAAAAAGGCTCTTATCTCTTCCGTATTTATAATATGAACGGTCAACTTCTCGAAACACAGCGTTCAGCAGGCGGAACTAATGTTGTTGAAGCAGATAAGTTGGCATCTGGTAAGTATTTCATGGAAGCTTACCACCCTGTTACAGGGAAAAGATTTTACGGCACTTTTAGCCTTTAATAATTTTCAGTTCAACTTAGTAACTCCATCTGATCCGGATAAACCCGCGGTGGTTCATCGCTTTGAAGCGATCTGCGCTTGCAAAAAAAACTTGCCAGATAAAATAGGTATCAAAATAGTCTTCAAGCTTGGGGTTACTCTGCATATTCAAACATTTACAAATTATATTTCTGTCATTCACCTTGCCGGTGGCTCACCAGTAATTTACCGGGATTGCATTTCTATTTACTTTGCTTTGAGATATCGATAATTATAAATATCTTTTAACCTTTAAAATACATACCATGCGCTATTTTTATTATTTACTCGCTGCTTCTTTGTTTTTATATAGTTGTAAATCAGATGCACCTCCTTTTACATCTAAAGCAGATCCTGAATTAAAGCAGGCTGCAGAGATCGATGGTTTAATCAGAAAATCGCTTGAGAAGAATGGTAGTTTTGACTGGCGTAGTGTAGATGATGTTGTAATCTGGAGTGCAGGTCAGCATACGGATCATATATATGCTGTTGGATATCAGCCTAAGGGTGAGCAGGGGGTCGAAAACAGATTACATGAAATTGATATTCATTCAGCTGCGTGGAAGGAAGCTAAAAAACAGGTGATGCAAATGATATGGGAAGAGGAGCGTATTGCACAACCCGATTTGAAAGTTGAAAAAATGGAAGTATGGGAAGAAAATGTACTGCCTGTAATTGATGTTACAATTAAACGTTTTTCAACTATTCAGCGTTTGCGAGCTTCCGGACTGGTAAGATATGTTGATCCGATGGGGTATGATGCCGGGGTGACCAATAAAAATGCTCAAAGAGTTACAAGTAGCAGCGGATGTGGCAGCAATGTGGCGGCATCCGGACTCATCAATAACACACATTATTCTGTTACTACGCCTAACACACTGGTTTCATGGAATTACCAATACCACCGTATTCCTCAGGCATGGGCGAAATCTACCGGAAGAGGAATTAAAGTATTTATCATTGATACAGGAACAAGTCCTGATCAGGATAATCTCGGCTCCGCATTCAATCAGGGCTCTTCATCAGGAAGAACACTGGAGAAAATTGTTACACTTCCGCGAGAAACATTTTTAGGTATTCCTACGGGTCCCGTTGAAACGCCATCTGATCTGTGCGGACATGGTACTTCAATGGCAGGGGCTTGCGCAGCACCACGTGGCACAGACGGCGCTATGACCGGCGTTGCTTATAATTGTAATCTTGTAACTTGTCGTGCTGCCGCAGATGTGTTAATAGATGAAAGCAGAGAAAACAAAGGGGTATCTGATGCATTTGTGAATGCGGGTAATCGTTCGGATGTGCGTATTATCAGTATGAGTATGGGGCGAATTACAAGTAACTCTCAAATTGCAGATGCTGTTAAATATGCATTCGGAAAAGGAAAATTGATTTTTTGCGCCGGAGGAACATCTTTTGGATGGTCGGCCGATTGGTATGGTGTAATCTTCCCTGCATACATGCCCGAAGTGCAGGCAGTTACCGGAGTTGTAGAAGGAACAAACTTCACCAACTGTACAGAATGTCACAAAGGAGCAGAAATTGATTTTGTAGTAACAATGCAGCGCAGTGCAGATGGAGTAAAGCCTCTTACTCTTGCCATGAGTGGCAATCCTCCTGCTGTAGTGGGTGGGTCGTCTGTGGCAACAGCAACAACAGCAGGAATTGCGGCATTGGTATGGAGCAAGTATCCTTCAAGTACGCGTTCGCAGATTTTGGCTCGACTTCAGCAAAACAGCAGCAGATATCCGACAAAGACGGCAGAATACGGTTGGGGATTAATCAACGCAGACCTGGCAACAAACTAGATAAACATTTTAAATTGATATAAGAGGGCTTAACATGCCCTCTTTTTTTGTTCTATTGAGTGCATTACTAAGTGTTTTTCTATAAATATTTAAATGAGTGACGTCTTATTGGACTTTTTTGTCTCTAGTAATATGAATAGATATACTTTTGGTTTATTAAATCCTTATCCATGAAAAAAATTGCATTCGTTTTTACCCTTGTTGTATCTATTTCTTTAGTTGTCAGCTCATGCTCGCCCGTTATCACGCCGTATCAGGCTGCAAACGGAAAACATAAATGCGGCGCTTCTCTTCATTAATAGCCATAGTATCACATTCTCTTTATTTACTTATTCTTTCTGTACTTTGCATACAGAATCAATAAGAAATGAGAAAAGAAATTCTGGCACTAATCATCTCCTTAGGTTCATTTATACAGCTGAAAGCACAGCTTGTCAGCGGTCCGATGCTTGGGCCTGCAGAGTTGAGAACGGCAAAGTTGTGGATTGAAGTTGTACCGGGTACAAAAGTTGATTTATGGTATTGGAAGAAAGATGGAATTGCTGATGCCAAAAAAATCAGCAAAATCACTTCTTCTGAGCAATGGTTTTCTCCATTACAATTTGTTCTTACAGACCTTGCTATTCAGACAGAATATGAATATCAGTTCATATTAAATCCAACTTCAAAATCAAAGCCTACCATTGCACAAGGCTCTTTTAAAACTAAAGATCTCTGGCAATGGAGAAAGCCAGCGCCGGATTTTTCTTTTCTGACAGGATCCTGTACTTATTTCAATGAGCCTGTTTATGATCGTCCGGGTAAGTCTTATGGCGGCGACTCATCTATTTTTCTGACTATGTCGAAAGAGAAAGCAGCTTTTATGTTGTGGCTTGGTGACAACTGGTACACACGTGAAGTAGATTACGCTGATGAATGGGGTATGTGGAAAAGGGCGAGTCGTGATCGGGCTTCTCCGGTGTTACAGCCTTTTCTGAGATCCACTTCACATCTTGCAATATGGGATGATCATGATTATGGCCCGAATGACATGGGAAAGCAATTTATTCTTAAGGAAACATCACGTGAGGTTTTTAAAAATTACTGGCTGAATCCTTCTCATGGTATGGAAGGGAAAGGTATTTATACAATTTGGAGTTATGGTGATGTGGATGTATTTATGATGGATGATCGCTGGTGGAGAAGCCCGGATAACCTTACAGATTCTGT
>JBKDJT010000092.1:0-6969 GCA_046345435.1 Bacteroidota bacterium | reverse complement strand
ATTTCCTCCAACTCATGAAGCATATTGTTCCACATGTCAGAACTAAAACCAAATTTTCTTCCAAACGCATTTTCAATTGCATTAGGTTGAATTTCGGCTAAATTCCAGGCGGACAAAAGCACACTAAGTGATTCTAACTTAGGAGTCTGTTCTGCTTTTATATTCAAAGCAGCACCTATGGCAGCAACGCCGCCAATGGAATATCCTAATAAATGAAATTTAATATCGGTTGTATCCTCAAGTAAACCAAACTTTGAACGATTATTTTCTATATCCTGCATTAGTTTTTGGACATCGCTTACAATTTGCGTAAACCCTCCATAATATAAATATGTACCGCTTTCGGTCAATCTTGAAAGTGGAGCAAATTCTCCTTCTTGGATTACATCAAAACTGCGATTGAAGTGAAAGGGTAAAGGCAATAAAACGGATGAAATTTTTTTTTCAAGTAATTTATTTGCGATTGCGCCGTATCTGATATTGATAAGTTTTTCCCGATGTTTTTGGTCTCCATCCACACCTTCAAGAAAGCCATTAATCATTATCAATATCTCCCTCGCTTTATTATTATCATTGGATTTCCAGATGGGGAGCTTAAAATTTGAATTTTTTGAAAAGGCATCCCTTAAAAAAGCATATTCGGTATTACTTTCAAATTCTATGTAATCAAATGGTTGTGGCATAAGTTTTGTGGTAATAATAAAGGTAACTTAGGACTTACTTAATTTCATTTATAAAAATACAAGGTTTTAATTATTTGTCTTAATAATAACGCTTTTATAAATAATATAATGAATAAATGTTTTTTTCATAAATATTTATTTAACATTATTAATGAATGATATCAGAAGTTTTATATTTAGTTTTATTTTTTAAATTATATAGCTTTGTAGTAAGCTCTCTAAGGTATATTTCAGTAAAATCCTGTGGGTAAATATAACCAAGTGAGTCTACGGAAAAATTAAAGTTTGTAATAGCATCATCTAATTTTATATAAGTATTACTATTTTTATCAGATACTTTTTCTCCCGATTGAATTTTAATTTTGGGATATTGTATAAATCGTATGATGCCATTTTTTGAGTATATATTAATTACGTTTTTATCAATTCTGATTATTGAATCAACTAATTCAGGATTAAGATCAAGAGGAGGAAATTCTTGATACCATGCATTTACATAATTAGTAATATAAATTTGCTTTAACTCAGAACATTGATAGTTATATCTTTTGATTACAGGATAGATATAAACTAAGTTAATATGACCAGCACTTATTTTCTCATTTTTGAAAGACAAATCATTTAACATTTTTTCATCAATATAAACTCCGAAAATGTCTTCAAATTTGTGATGATGCGATTCACACACATCTATAGTTCCTCCGCTTTCACATGAACCATCAATTTCTTTACATATTGTTTCATCATTGATATTATTTGTAAACATTGTATTACTATTTGATTGAAATAAATCATCATTTAACGAATTAACACCCAACAATAAAGTGTCTTTTGCGTCAATAAAGAATAACTGATTTTCTATTTGTTTTACTATTCGCTGCTTTTTATTGCATCCAATAAATAAAATACAAAATGTCGTAAATACTAATAACGGCAACAATTTCATGATAATTAATTAATATTTGTTTTGAATAAATGAATCAAATAACCATATTCTCCACAATACCTCTATCCAGCCTGATTGATTTTCGCTCCGCGTTTTCACCTTGTATGATATAGTGCTCTGCCAAGGAATTACCCAACGCATCGGTAAATGCTTTTTTAATTCGGCTGATTTTTATACTGGTCTGGTCGCGGAGAACATTGGTCATTTCATCGATTCTTCTGCGCATGTCTTCCATTAAACCTCTGCTGGAAATGCGCGAGTATATATCACTCAACTCCTGCCGGTATTCATTCAGCGTACTCAGATAAATACCTTCTGGATGACGTAGGAATAAAATATATAAAGCCTTTTCCAGCGTAGGTATTTTGATTTCAATGTTTCCATAATCCGGAAGATAGATGCGGCCATTGCGACGAATGACCATTTTACTGGGCGGACATTTCTGACGGAAATTCTGCGCAAATAGCATCTTCATGCGCAGCGACTCCATCACTGCAAGGGCATGATGAATTTCAGGAAGCGAGAGTGATTGCTCCAGACGCCGCATACAATCGGCACATACATCTGCTGTGCGCATTTTTAAAATGATATCACTTTTTTTCATACATAGGTCACTCACACAACCAATAGCTAACTCGTGTGTGCGCTCCCGGATTTGGCTGTAGCTTTCAAAAATATATCTCTGCAAAGCAAGTGCTACTACTTCAAAAGCGATGGGAAAGGATGGGTCGCATTGAATAAAATGCTCCCATTCATCTGTATGTATAAAGCCATTGTACGGCTCATTCTCATCCAGTAAAGCAAACCAATTTTTTATATTCGCCGTAGGAGTTAATAAGAGAGCAAACTGTTGTTCAGGAATCGCATACCGTTCCCGATATTCCTGAACGCTGCTGAATAAATCACGCCAACGCATAGCTTTTCTCGTATGCGGAAAAGACCAGGTACGTCTTTCTGCCGGCTGACTTTTCATTTCATAGTTGGCCATCGAATAATCAAAGCGCTTCTTCTCAAACGATTGCTTATCCGGTATCTCTTGCTCCTCCTGCATATCTTCGGGAAGCATAAGTCTGCCGTTTTCGGTTGCATAAAATTTATTTACACCGGGTACCGCCTGTAAAAGGCTAAGTACCCGAGTGTATAATGCTTCATCAAGTGATTCGTCTGGTATAAGATGTATCTTCATCGCTTATTTATCATATAAATCGGATAGGTTTTCTCCTCTGCTTTTTTTATTAAAATAGGAGTGCATGGAATCCGACAATTTATCCCATACGGCAGTTTTCATAGATTGTTTTTCAAAGCTAAAACTATTGTTTGCTCTGATAGACATTTGCTCTGCAACCTCAACAGCATCCAGTGTAGCACCAATAAAACTGAATGTCCATTTTTCGGTTGCCTCTAGTCTTTGAATCAAAGATCGGATTTGTTGTAAGTTAAATAATCTGGAGCTATTCTCATAGCCATCAGTCAATACTACTACAACAAAGGTGGTTGGCAGATCTGATGGTCTTGAACAAGCTTCTTCCAGATGTAAAGTGGTTTGACCGATAGCATCGTAAAGGGCAGTCCCTCCATCAGGGATGTAATTTTTTTTGGAGAGACGGGTGGCATTCAATAAGTCTTGAGCAACGGCCTGCATATCAATAATGGTATTGAACATCGTCAATCCCACCCGAATATCCTGCTCGGGAAATTCATCCTGCATACTGCGGATGCGGTTGAGTTGTTCATTGTAGCCATTGATGGTTGCGTCAATACAATCGCTCATTGACCCGCTGCGGTCAACGATGAGGTGGTAGATGGTTCTTTGCTTTTTCATTGTTTTACTATTTTATGGTTTGAAAAAAAATTTGATCAGGGTATTCGCCGAACACATATTCGGTAACGGGGCATAGCCATAGCTGATGTTGAAAGGGCTTTCGATTATGTTCTATAACATCATAATAGGCTCCGTATTCAACAGGAGCATGACCGATTTCTTCAAGTAGGTTGATGTTTAGACCACTTCTGCTTTTTTTTAATTTTCCGGTATAGCCTGTAAATGCTTCACGGGATAGTTTCAGCGTTACACTATTGCCATTGTTGGACAGTAGATCCAGAAATGTATCTGCACCATCCACCATCATAAGATTTGCTTTGACCCCCAATTCCAATTCGAGAAATTCGGGAAGGTCGGCATACCAGAATCCGTCTTCTTTAATAAATGAAAGGGTTTGCTTTTTTGCAGAGGCGCCAGGCCGAAGGATGTTGTATGCATTCATGATGTTTAATTTGAATGCAAATTACTTTACGAATAACCCCTTAGATTCTTTCTGAAAGCTTGCAGGAAATTGTAATATTTAATTGAAATTCAATAGGTTAGCTTTTAATAGGCGCCTTGAATAATGATTACTTAAATTTTCGTTCAAATAGATACTTGTTGACTAGTTTAACTACGATCTTTATCGTCTTTATTAGCAACAGTAGACTCACACTTCTTCAATGAAGCCATAAGATCATTATTCTTTTGATGAAGCTTATTAACCTGATTCTGCATACTACTATTCCTTCCCTTCAATGAGGAGATTTGACTGCTCATATCTGAAATCTGTCCAGTATATTTTTCGTTAAGCCGCTTTAATTCCTCATTATTCGTATAATAATAGTAGCAGATGCCGCCTACAACAAGTAGCCCAAGGCTGGCCATGATTGCCAATTCCTTATTCGTCTTAGACTTTGAACAATTCGCAAGAACCTTCATAAATTCAACAGTATTCATATAAATATTACATTTAATTATTAATAATTTCTTTTAATTTTTAGTAACAACAATTCGATGTGTATCTGTATTAGGGTTTGAATAGATGGTAAAATCAATAAAATGAGATGTATACTGGTGGCCATCAAAATCAAAGTGTGTACATTCCCTTAAACAAATGCCATAAGCATCAATCATCTGCGATGTAACGTGGTCTCCGTGATCAGCTAGCATTTTCGAGATCATTTTATTATGCTTCTTTGCCCGTGCGTTATGCTCCATCAATAGTTCATCTTCACGTTCATGTTTAACGGAATGTTTAAGCCTCTTACAGCTATGCTCGACTCCAAATTCGTCTATTTTTGGAAGGCAGTGTTTTCTGTTAGGCCTTGCCTGATCTTCTATGGGTTCGTCACAATATTCACACATTCGTTTAAGAAAATATGTGAAATCTTTAGAAGTGGCAGGGATCTTTAATTGCTTTTTTTTCATATGTGTATTTTTATTTTCTTTTAAGTCTGTGAATGGGAATGATACTAGCTTCTATCTCAGTTTTCTTATAATAAACTCGTCCGCCTATTTGATAAGCATTAAGAGTTCCTGATTTTGTCCAGTTGTGTACGGTAGATAAGTCACATTTTAACATCTCCGCAACCTCATTCCTGGTCAGGTATATCTCTTGGATCGTATCTGAAAGTGAGCGCTCCTTAATAGATTGAATTTGTTTATGGAGCGCATCAAAACAAGAAGTGAACTCAGAGCGATTGATGAAATTTAAGACTAAGGAACTGCAGTTATACATAGAATTTTAGTTTAGTTATTATTAAATGGTTTATTCGCGATGAAATGATGTTTATAACCGTCTCTGGTATATAGTTCAATAGCCGAATAATTCCCCAGGGATAGTTTCTGCATGATTTGTACAGCATGAGCATCTGCAATGATGCCGGAGGAATTACACTCAAATACCAATTGATCTTCATCCTTTTCAGATGAAATGGTAATTTTTTGGACATTCCTGTCATTGATAAGAGTTCTGATCTTATTTCCTTCTTCTGATAGCAGGCCAACATCAAGAAGAAATTGATCTTTTTCTTCGTCAGCGATGAACTCCTTGATGAAAGAAGATATGGGAATTAAAATATGTGGTGTAGCCCGGCATTTTTTTACATCTTCCCATCCTTCATAAGTAATAAAGGACTGATCTTGAAAAATAATTAGACCAACTTCTATATTTCTGGATAAGCAAGTAAATATGAGTTGGTAAAAATACGATGCGTCTGAGTTGGCGCTATACAAAAGGAGACGATCCTTCAACATCCCCTTTATAAATATATATATGTCATCTTCATTTTTAGTGAGGGGTCTTTGTTTTGATAACTTCTTGTAATATTCAAAATTTTCGCGAATTGTTTTTTCGCCCAACTTATCCTTTTTCGCCTTTTCGAACAAATCATAATAAACGGCTTTCATGAGTTTGACGCTGCAGCCAAATCTTCTCATAGATTCCAGTGTCATCAGCCAAAGTAGCTGGACTAATGAAAACTTTGCCCATTTCCTGTCACCGATCATTTTAACAAGGCCGGCCATTTTCCAGGTATGGTAAATTTTGGAATCGAGCTTCGTGTCTTTGAACCGAAAGGTTTCATCGTTAATCCTGCCTAGATGCATCAGCTTATCAATACTATTTGCACCCTGAAGTTTTGAAAGATATAACTTGTTCATCAAAAAGTACTTTAAATAGATAATTAAAGCACTAAAATACTATATCTATAGTAGTTTACAAAATATTTATAAAAAACGCTGATATTCAAAGAGTTGCCTTAATAGGGCGACACTAGGTTTCATCTGGAAAATGGGTTTCTAGTACTGCTTATTCAATTATCATGGTATAGTTCTAAAGCTCAGAAATACTTCTTACAGCGTCTTATTCACCTTCAGCTCATGGTAAACCCCCATTTCATCTTCTCCGATGGTGTATTTATAAAAATGCAATTGCCATACGGCTTTATTTTTATAGCTGGAAGCAGGTGCGCCGAATTTTTCAATAAATCTTCTTTTATGGTCTTCAAATTCAATTTTGTTACTGGGCGCAAAATATACGGCGATGGATTGTACAAAATCTGAGCTGTCTTCTTTTGTCAAATGCACCATTGATGAGTATCTTTTAGAATCATGCTCATCCGGCTTCAACCATCCTATCATAAAAACAAATTCTTTAGGATATTTTGTGTCCGTATAAATCGAATATCCCTTTTTCTGAAAATGGGCAACTACCTCTTTTTCTGTTCCGGGAATGGCGCCGTCAATAGTCGCATCAAATAATTGAGAAAATGAGTTGAGATGTAAGATGATGATGACGGTAAGGATGCATACTTTTTTCATAAACTAGTTTTTTATATGATGGAAGGGGTTTACAATAGGATAACGAGCCGTTGGATGTTTTCATATTTCTATTATTGATTTTATAGAATATTTAAGAATTATCTTAATGCATTTTTCTCATTCGATTTTTGATTTATCTCGACCCTGTGATAGACCCGCCCGTCTTCATTTCCAACCGTGTATATATAATTTAGAAATATCCATCTGTATAAGTG
>JBKDJT010000091.1:0-8948 GCA_046345435.1 Bacteroidota bacterium | reverse complement strand
AATTTGAGTCTATTTAGGTTTACATTTTGGACACTTATTGTAGGCATAGTTGTATTTTTTCTTACAGGAGGGAAAATAGAAGATATTTTCGGGCGAAAAAATAATAAATAAGTCGTGCTCAGAGAATGTATGTGAGCCGTGGGAATCATTTAAGTTCAATAAATAAACATTTAGATTTTGGGTTTACCTTTTACTCAAAATATCAGCTATAGTAATATGAATGGTTTACATGTAGTAAAGAAAGGATCTTTTACGGGAGATCACTGGGCTGATACATAATAGAAGTAAGCGACACCTGGCAAAGGACCCTACTATTAAGCAATTCTCTTTCTTGAAAAATTAGTTCTTTACAGAACTCCAGCTCGCGGAAAATCAGTGATATTTCTTGGTGTGTTTATGCAAATTTTTATTCTGAAATAATATATTTATGATGAAAAATAGGATAAACCAACTATAATTATACCTTTATCGCTCCATAAAATCAGCTGAATTAATCGAACATCAAAATGGAGACAAAAAAACACCACATCGGAAGAAAACAATCAAGAGAGCCACCTAATTATTGCTACAATCCCTCTTAAACAATAATTCAGGATTCTCATAAGTCCTTTATTTTCAATCAAATGGAGTTCAGAAACCATTTCAAAAACGAGGCGTAACCGAAAAGCCAAATGAGTAGGAAATTATAAATTTTAATCAAAAAAATGAAACATTTCGTAACAAGCCTTTTAATTGGCATCGTAACACTTTCAAATGTACAAGCTCAAACAGCTGCAGAATTAAAAGCTGAACGTGAGCAACTAGTAGTCGAATTGAAGTCAAAAGAGTATCTTAACCGTGAGGAAAAACTTGTAAAACTATCAGATAAAACACCAGGTGAAACAGGTACACAAAGCATTGATGGATTAGCAAATACATCAACTGGAGTGCTTGGCACTTTAAAAGCCAATAACGATATTCTTGCAAAATACAAGCGAGAAGTAACAGATAAAGGAAACGGCGAAGTTGACATCACAAATTACAAAGCCAGTTTGAATGATTATGTTAATTTGGCAGCAGGTTTAGTCGTAGCAGGCACACAAATTGCAGCAGGAACAGAGCAAATAAAAAATGCTCAGGCTGATGCAAAAAGCTTGTCCCCTTTAAAAGCCAAAGGTGCGCTTAACTCAGTTAGTTATTCAACAGAAGCTTTAAAACTGGCAGGGGAAGAAGTTGCTTTTCAAACAAAATTGGTCAAAAACTTGATTGCAACAATTAAATCATCTGGAAATAATTAATAAAAGGATAATGAAAAGATTAATCATAATCTTATTGTCTCTTGTGGGTGGGCTTTTAGCCCACTCACAGGCTGATAATAAGCCTGTTGTTGGTGTTAAAAAATTCACTTCCGAAGTAAATTCACCATTTGTAAATTCTGTTTATGAAAAAGTTGTGCAGGTAGTTACCAATACACACCGTTTTAATCTACTAGATCTTGTTGGTGCAGATATAATGACTGAAGAACTAAAGTCGGAAAAATATCTTGACAGCAAAAATGAACAGAAAAATATTGACTTGTTGACAATGCAATATATGATCATTGGGCATCTGATAAAGATGAACGTATATACGATTAAAAATTCAGATGGGAGTGTAACGGGTTACAAATCAAGTGCTGCATTTACACTAAAAGTTAATGATATTGCTACAGGAAAAACAACCGAAGCCGCCCAATTTCAAACAGAAGAAAGCCCGCTGGCTTTGTCAAAAGAGCAAGCTGTAAATCAGGCATTGTTGTCTGTTGAGGCTGATTTGAATGACTATTTTTCAAAAACCTTTCCGTTGGTAACAAACATTGTAAAGGTATTTGATGCTAAAAAAATATTAATTGCGGGCGGGAAAGAATTTGGCTTCAATGAAGGCGATAAATTAATTGTTGAACGAATTGAAATGCTAAATGGCAAACCTTATCCGGCGGAAATTGGAGAAATTAAAATAACAAAATTGGCAGGCGAATTTTCTGAATGCAGTGTTTCTAAAGGGGGGAAAGAAATTGTGGCAGCGTTTAGTTCTGCAGAAAAACTTAATTGTAAATTAATTATAAAGTAGAATCTATGCTATGCCCATAATGACCGACCGATACCAACCGAAATGAAAATTAGGGCATAACATATGGCAACTAAAACTATCAACTAATATACATATGAAAAGAGTATTTTATTCTAGCATTGCTTTGATCTTGATATTTTTGATGCCGAGTTGCAGATCAAATTATCCTCTTACAAGCATCAATTACCTGTCAGGAACAGAACAAACGGTAAGTGTTCGTGTTGTTGGAGTTGGCGCTACCCAAGAATCTGCAATCATCAATGCTGAACATAAAGTTTTTGACGTGTTGTTTTTTCGAGGTTTGCCGGAATCTAATCAAAAGACCGCTATGGTTGGCACAGACGAAACTGCAGAAAAGATGAAAAATAAAAAATACTTTGATAATTTTTATGACGGCAACAGGCATCGTTCTTTTATATTGTCGTCTACTCCTGTTAGTGGTTTAATAAAGGTCAAAGGCGGTAATTCAATTACAGTTGATGTAAAAATAAATTTGAGCGCTTTACGTAATGACTTAGAGGCGTTTGGCGTAATCAGAAAATTTGGTTTTTAGACTATTAAAACAACATAAGATGAAATCAAAATTCAAAATAGGTTTTGCTATCCTATTAAATTGTATTGCTCTATTCAGTAAAGGGCAACAATCCGTAACAGTTCAGCCCAAAATCATGGTAATCCCATATACGAAAGAAGGCGAAGACATTCGGACAATTCTTGAAGCCGAAGTAAATCGTAGAATTGCCGTAACAAAAATCAAAGAAGCATTTGATTCAAGAGGTTTTACAACTGTTGATTTTACTGCGAAATTAAAAGCTGCTAAAGACAACAATGTATTTACTTCAGATAACCAAACTGATATAAAAAGCCAAATTATACAAATGTCTGGTGCGGATATTTACGTTCAGGCAGAAGTAAACGAACAGAAAGGTCAGTCAGGAAATTCTGTTACATTAATTCTTACAGGCTATGAAGCTTCCACCGGAAACTCTTTGTCTAACAAGGTTGGCGAGAGCGGAAGATTTTATACTGAGGATTTTGGGAAGCTGGCTTCAAAAGCTGTAGAAAATATTGCAGAAGATTTTTTAAATGTAATGCAAACCAAATTTACTGATATCGTAAATAATGGAAAATCAGTAATAGTGGATATAAGTTTTGATGCAGGTTCTCAATATAAAATGTCCTCTGAAATTGGACCAGACGGATTGCCCTTGTCAGACCAGATAGAAATGTGGATGGAAAAAAATGCCTTCAAAAACAACTATCATATTCAAGGAACAACAGATTTGAGAATGATTTTTGATGATGTAAGAATTCCGCTTAAAGACCAAACATCGGGGAATAATTACAATCCAAATAAATATGCTCTTGAATTGTTTAAATTTTTTAAAGGACTAGGCTTGCAGCCTGCTAAAGATATAAAAGGAAGTACCATTTACATAACGATTAAATAACAAATAAATGAAAAGGTTATTCGTATTAATTGCCATATTTAATATAGGCCTTGTATCTTTTGCTCAAACGACTTCTGATGTCGGAAAGATTGCCTTGTCTTTAATTATGCCTGAAAGCATTGATGGCTTAGACGCTTCACAAGTTTCAAAATTAGAAACGAAGATTATAAACATAGTTTCATCATCGGGGCTTGCCTCAACGGGCTACAATAATAATTTTGTGATTTATCCAAAATTTGCTGTCTATGAAAGCAATGTTGTTGAAGGCGGCATGCAAAATATAACAGTTACGATCTGCGATATAAGTTTATTTATCAAACAGGTTGATAACAACGTTTTGTTTTCTTCTATAAGCAAACAGATTAAAGGAAGCGGTAACAACAAAGTTTCAGCTATCACAAACGCTATTTCTAAAATTCCATCCAATGATAAAGAACTTCAGACTTTCATTGAAGCAGGAAAAGTTAAAATAATTCAGTATTACGAAAATAAATGCCAAGACATAATTTCAAAATCAGACGCATTAGTGAAAATGCAAAAATATGAAGATGCTTTAGGATTATTACTAACGGTGCCTGAAGAAGTTACTTGCTATGGTAAAGTTCAAGCAAAATCTATTGAAATTTTTAAAACGTATCAAAATCAAAAATGCATATTACAAATTCAAGAAGCAAAAACTGCGCTTGCTGCCAATAATTATAATTTGGCTTTAGAAAAATTAAGTAAAATAGACCCTTCTACAAATTGTTTTAAAGAAAGCGAACAGTTAATAAAAAGTGCAGAAAGCAAAATAGATGCCGAAGAAAAAAAGCAATGGGATTTACAAATGAAAGTCTATAATGATTCCGTTGCATTAGAAAAACAAAGAATAAATGCGATGAAGGATATTGCAGTTGCTTATTACAAAAGCAAGCCAACATCGGTAAATTATACAACTATTATTAAATAGGCTTCTTTAATTCCTTAGGGCAACTACTTAAATATTATTGATTAAAACCAGAACAGATAGAAGAATTATCAAGATAAAGGTTTAGGTTTCGAAAGAGTAAAAGAGTTCATTGCTTTAATTTTCTAATTACAGGAAATAAAATGAATTTTAAATAATAAAGAATTAGCGCACATACCATAAAATTCAATCTTGATTGATCTGTTAAATATATTTTTATAAAATATGAAAGTGGAGTCCAGAAACCATCAAAAAACGGGGCTTAACTGAAAAGCCAAATGAGTAGGACTAAAAATGATCTAAACACATATGATTAAGAAATTAACTTTACTCGCCGGAGTATTACTGTGGGCTAATATTGCAAGTTTTGCACAAACAGAACAAGCCAAATCAAATTTGAATGCTTCTAAATTTATATACTGCGATATGGTTGGCACGCATAAATTTCTAAGTTCAAAAGTTACAATCACCCTTGACCTTGGAGAAGCAAGAAATATTTGGAAAGACAATCGGATAAAAGATGAAGTGACAGGAAAAGTCCAGTCATTTAACTCAATGATTGATGCTTTAAATTATCTAGGTGAACAAGGGTGGGAATTTGTACAAGCCTATGTTGTTACTTTTGGGCAACAAAATGTTTATCATTGGTTATTAAAGAAAAAGAAAGATGAATAAAAAACATCAACTAATACACATTTTAAATCTATCTTGTGTAGCATACTCATGTCAAGAAAAGTATAAATGAATATGTTCGCCAAATGAAGTACTTGAAATAAGACAAGAATCTAGAAATAAGTAAAATAATAAAAGTGCCAATCTTTATTTATCGGAAATAAAATAATTTTTTAAATTTACAGTATAAACAAAGCATTTATGTCACTCTTCAAATCGGGCAACCCCACTTTATCTGAAAAACAATTTGAGAAAACAATTTCTGTGTCAACCGGTGAAAGCATGACTTTCAGAGGTACGCTCAACAAATTCGGGTTTTTGATGCTGATGGTGTTTGCCGGGGCCTTTCTTACCTGGGATCAGTTTTCAAAAGGAGCAAACCCCATGACCTGGATGATTGGTGGCGTTATTGGCGCACTTATAGTGGCAATTGTGATGATGTTTAAAAAAGAATGGAGCCCTTTCCTCGCCCCTGCTTATGCAATACTTGAAGGCTTGTTCCTTGGCGGTATCAGTGCTTTTTTTAACGCCGGCTTTTACGATGGTATCGTAGCTCATGCCATCGGGCTCACTTTCGCTGTGGTATTGGTAATGTATTTACTCTATTCCTTCCGCATTATTCAAGTAACAAACAGACTCCGCACCATCATTTTTGCGGCTACTGCGAGTATTGCTGTTTTTTACCTGCTTACCTGGATTCTTGGATTCTTTGGTATTCAATTCGATTTCTTATCCGCTACAAACTACTCCCTGTTCGGTATCGGGTTTTCGCTTTTCGTAATCGTCATTGCCGCACTCAACCTGCTTCTCGATTTCGATATGATTGAGCAGGGTGTGAATATGGGCGCACCTAAATACATGGAATGGTATGGTGCTTTCGGATTGCTTGTAACGATCGTGTGGCTCTATATCGAAATTCTTCGTCTGCTTGCCAGGTTTAATAGTAGAGACTAAGTGGGTTGTTAGTTGTAGGTTTTTAGTTGCCAGTTAGTGGTTGTCTTTTAAGCAAATGACAAGTATCAGTTGCTTGATCAACTTTTTTTAACAGCTTGCAATCATGAAAAGATCTCTATTTGACGTTTGCGTTGCTTTGATTTTATCAACCCTATTCTTTTCCTCCTGCAGCATCATTGAAAAATCATCTGTACATGCATTTGATGACGGCTACTACCGTGTGTCGACAGATTCGTTTCAAAACAAAAAACTATATGTTTCAATCAATGAAAATGAAATTATCGGCCACTCAATCAATCATCAACCATCTTACGAAGAAGAACCTGCATTCCATTTAACACTAAACAGACCCGGTCAAACAACAGGCAAAGTTTCTTTTAGAAAAAGCAGTCTGGATATCGATATCAGCTCAGTCTTGCTGAAGTACCGCCCTTCTGTTTACGGATTACCCGCTCAGCTGACAACAGATTTTAACTTGGCGCTTTACGGCGGCTGGAGGAAAGATGTTTACCGAATCTATTACGAAACCTCCCCTGCCGGCACCAAAAAATTAAAACAAAATCACCGTGGGTTTGATGTAGGATTGTTTGCCGGTGCCGGAAACACACTCGTGAGTCCTTTTTCCACCCGATCTGTTGTAACAGACGAATACAACGGACTTATCCTGCAATCCGGAATAGCCGGTTTTCTCGAAACAGGTTTTGCCAGTTTCGGATTTGCCTACGGTTTTGATCACCTCACCGGCCCCAATGGAAAAGACTGGATTTACCGAAGAAAACCGTGGCTTGGATTTATGATTGGGATAGCTTTGAATTAATCTCTTTTTAAAAAGAAGTTTCCCTAAGAGATATCTTCTCCGAAATAACCCGGCTGCCATAAAAAAGAGCGGCATGCTTATCAAAATCCACTGAAGAATCGGTGGTATAAAAATTGCGCTTGCCGGTTTTAGACAGCCTTGATTCCATTTCCTGATGACGCAACAGGTAATCTTTAAGACTTCCCGCAACAATATCACCCTGCGATACCACACGAATGTTTTCAGGTAAATATTTTTTAATTCTGTTTTCGAGCAATGGATAATGGGTGCATCCCAGCAACACAACATCTATATCATTATTCTGTGCCAACAAATCATCAACGCATGCTTTCACAAAATAATCAGATCCTGCATTATCGATTTCATTGTTTTCAATCAATGGTACCCACATTGGACATGCTTGCTGATAAACTTTTATTTCCGGAAAAAATTTACTGATCTCAACCGGATAAGAACATGACTGCACAGTACCGGGAGTAGCAAGTATTCCTACATTTCCCGATTTAGAATAGTTGCCGATCACTTCTGTTGTTGGTCTGATCACACCCAACACTCTTCTCTCCGGATAAAATGATGGCAAATAATTTTGCTGAATGGTGCGAAGTGCTTTTGCTGATGCGGTGTTGCAGGCAAGAATAACAAGCGGACAACCCTGCTTAAAAAACCATTCCACACACTGACGCGTGTACTCATATACCGATTCAAAACTTCTTGTTCCATAAGGTGCGCGTGCATTGTCGCCCAGATAAATGAAGTCATAATCAGACAATGCTTCCGTAAGTGACTTTAACACTGTTAAGCCACCATAACCAGAATCAAAAACACCTATGGGACCTTTGTTCATTTACTGAAAGTTAGGCAAAAAAAATCCCGCAGATGTATTGCGGGATTTTAAATCATATTACAATATTATTTTACGCCGGCTGGTTTGTCAACTATCTTCAGATGTGCTTTCACTTTTGCCAGCAGATCATCGCTAGGTGGAGCAACAATCAGCATCTCTGCATTGATCACATAAGCATAACCGTTATCTTTTGCCACTTTCTGAATGGCTTCTCTTGCAATTTTTTGAACAGGCTCCAGCAACTCTTGCTCTTTTTGCTGAAGATATTGCTGTGCTGAATTGGAATAATTCTGAAGGGCTTCAGACAAATCCTGAAACTCTTTGAATTTAATGTCTTTTTTAGCAGGCGTCCATTTAGCAGAATCTATACGAATGATGCTGTCTTTTTCTTTATACTCCTGAATCATCTCTCCATAAGCAGTGTTGAGTGAATCCTGAACCTTTTGCAAACGATCCTGTGCTTTTTTGGTTTCAGGCATAGACATCACCAGCTCATTTGTATTAATATGAGCAATTTTTTGTGCCTGCACATTTACTGCCGTGCAGAACCCTGTAAGAAGAAGGGCTGCGAACATCATTAATTTTTTCATTTGTTACTGTTTATAGTTTTAAAGGCAGAACGTAGTATCACTTTCTCTGATCTCCGTATGTAACGGAAAGATGAAACAGACATTACATTTTCCTTCGAGTTAAGGCGGTGAAGATAAACAAAAGCGTCAAAATAAACCCCAAAAAATCACACGAGATTATCTAAAGTTTAACACCAAGTATTTTAAGCACATCGTCGCTCTTGTCGAGCTTGGGATCGGCATAAATCACAGTTATCCCTTCGCTTTTATCAAGAATAAAATCATACATTTTTGCAGTGGCAAGCTTTTGAACAGCATTATATACTTTTTCCTGGATCGGTTTTACAAGTTCCTGTTTCTTTTTGAAATAATCCCCCTCATATCCAAAACGTTTCCGTTGCAGATCCCTGACCTGTTTTTCTTTGTTAAAAATTTCATCTTCTCTCTTTTTTAGTAGTTCAGGGGTGAGCATTACCCTTTCAGCATCGAGCTGGCGGTACATTTTGTCAAGTTCTGACTGCATCATATCAAGCTCCTGCTGCCAGGATGCTGCAATGTCTTCCATTTGCTTATTCGCATCCTTATATTCGGGAACTTTCTCAAGAAT
>JBKDJT010000090.1:0-8899 GCA_046345435.1 Bacteroidota bacterium | reverse complement strand
CGGCGATCTTTTTCACAGCAGGCTCAATATGGAAGTGAACTATTTCAGCAGATGGCGGGAAAATTATAATGAAATAGCAATCCATCTCATTCAGGGCAATCATGATATTTTACCATCTAGAATTTATTATGACCTGAATATTATCTTACACCGTGAAGAACTGTTTATATCAGAACTTTTATTCAGACATGACTCTTCAATTGAGAAAACCCAAAATCACTATGAAATTTCCGGACATATACATCCCGGCATAAAAATGAAAGGGAAAGGAAAACAATCTCTTAAATTTCCTTGTTTTTATTTTACAGATTCGGAAGCATACATGCCGGCATTCGGAAAGTTTACAGGATTGCATATCATTGAACCTGCAAAGAATGCTTCCATTTTTGTAGTAGCTGAGAATCAGATCATTCCAATTTAAACTGAATCATATCTTTTCCAATAGCCATTATATTGCTTATCATCCAATCTATGCGCATCCGGTACCGGAAGGTCATCGTTTTCCAATGTTAAAATATGAATTGATACCGGAGCAACTTATTCATGAAGGAACGATCAATAAATCTCAACTTCATGAGCCGGATGTATTAGCTGATGAAATCATTTTACTTACGCACACGAAAGAATATCTGAAAAAACTAAATGAACTAGGTTTATCTGCGCAGGAACAAAGAAAGATAGGTTTTACACAAGATGAACGTCTGATAAAAAGAGAAAAAATAATCACCCAAGGCACCATCAATTGCAGCCTTGCTGCTCTCAAAACAGGAATTGCTTTCAATGTAGCAGGCGGCACGCACCATTCATTTGCAGATCGTGGAGAAGGATTTTGTCTGATTAACGATTTTGCTGTTGCCGCAAATTATCTGTTGAGAGAAAAACATGCATCTAAAATTGTGATTATTGACTTAGATGTTCACCAGGGAAATGGTACTGCAGCAATTTTTGAAAACAATCCGGATGTTTACACATTCAGCATGCATGGAAAACACAATTACCCATTTCATAAAGAAAAAAGTGATTTAGATATTGCTTTACCAGATGGAACCAACGATGCACAATATCTGTCGCTGCTGGAGCATTCACTAACAAGAATTTTAGAAAATGAAAAACCTGATTTTGCGTTTTATTTATCAGGAGTGGATATTCTAAGCACTGACAAGTTCGGTAAATTAAAAGTAAGCATGGAAGGATGTAAGCAAAGAGATAAACACGTTTTCGAGCAGCTGAAGCAACGAAATATACCTTGTTGTGTTGCAATGGGCGGAGGTTACTCACCTGATATTCGAATGATTGTTGAAGCTCATTGTAATACATTCAGAGCAGCAACAGATATATTCGGATTAATTATATAAACTAAACTTTTATTTCTTTTTTTTCCTGATGCTATTGTAATCAATGAAAAAAATAAGTCTTGCAGTCAATTCATTCCCGTGAGGAGATAGAAGCATACGGTAAGCGTTTGAAGTATAGTTACGATAACGATTGCCGTCGATTGGTTCTTCATTGGCAAGCCAGTTTTTCCAACCTACAATGAAACGACTACCATAATTAAAATCCCATGTAAAAAACACATCCATGTTCCACAGGTTTACATTCTGATCTTGCCCCGGTATGAATGAGCGCTTGATCCACCATCCATCATTGTCAATATTGTAAAACTCCTGATAAGATACGCGGTTCCAGTAGTGTCTTGCTCTGAGCGTAATATTCATACGCGGAGTAAAATTATAGATACCTGCCAAAAGCAGTGTTACATCTTTATTGTTTCTCCGACCCATGATTGGATCACCATTTGTTTCTCTGATAAAAGCATAGCCAAATTGTCCGTTATCAAAACTTTGTCTGAGATCTACATCAATACTAAGATGATCATTAAATCTGTAACGCACACCAGGCTGTATGAGCCAGTATGCATCATTTTTTATATCAACTGTTTCTCCGAAACCCCATCTGATTCTTGCAAATAATTTTTTCCGACTGTCTGTACTTCCATTTACAAATGCGAAAGCCCAGGGCACACGACGCATAAACCGGCCGGGAGTTCTCAATTCAAAATAATCTTTTTGCCACAAAGGCTGCATTTCAACTGAAACTGTCAGATCCCAGAAATTTTTAAAGAACCAAAAACCGAAGATATCATACCTGATATTTGTAAAAACAAAGGGTTTGTACAAACGTTCTACTCTCACACCTCCTCCATAGCTATATGCATTAAATTTTTTAACCGGAGTAAATTGATTGTAACTAAGTCTGCCGATAGTTGTAAACTCGTTCGGTGCCATTAAAATTCCAAGATCATTAGGATCATAGCGGTCGCTTTCAATATTATTCAATAATGAGAACTGCCATTTACCACTTACTTTGGCAAACCGGAGAAGATTTTTATATCCATCGTAATTGTTTTTACCGGTGATGCGACTGTAATTTCACTGCGCCTGGAAAGAATAACGGTTCTTCTTATCAAATAAAATCAAATCTCCTCCTGCTACATTTGAATTTCTTCGTCCTCCCTCTCTCCACACATTAGCATTTGTAAAGGTGAATGATGATCGTCCCTGAAATGCCTGATCAACAACAATCATATTGTAATTGGTGAGCGGCTCTGTTTGTACACGTTGAACAGTTTTCGTATTTGAATTTTCTATTTCAGCAAACATTGCTGCACCTACTGCGTTGAAAACACCTATGCCTGTTTTCTTTTGGTTTCTTCCTGAAAACTTACTTGCATTCATCAACTGCACAACACCCGGATTACTTATTATACGAAGGCTGTCGGAAGAAGCAAGATTATTAATGGTAAAATATCCGGAAGGTGTTCCTCCTACCCTTCTCGAATAAAACAAACCCGACTTATTAAATATTTCTGTTCCTTCTGTGAAGAAAGGACGATTCTCCTGAAACTGTACTTCAAAAGGTGAAAGGTTATTGATGACATTGTCTGAAATAACCTGACCAAAATCCGGCACCAATGTCATATCAAGGGTAAAACTTTCATTCACCCCATATTTCAAATCGAGTCCGCCATTTCTAAGCCACGATTTATCATTTCCAGATTTTGATGGAACATTTCTGTAACCCGTGGTAACATAAGGCAGAACAGATAGACGAAGAGGAGGAGTTAATTTTTCAAACCCTTTTAGCAGTCCGAACTGATTTACAAATCCATTTTCATTTGGATCAACAGGATTCCAGTAGGCGCTTTCATTTTCTCTTCTTATATAACGCTGAAAATTTACTCCCCAGTCCTGATAATCCTTTTGTGCAAACCTTATTGAGAAAAATGGAATTTTCATTTCAACAATCCAACCGTCGGACTGAAAACTAACTTTACTTTCCCATACCGCATCCCAGCTGTAATCACTCGGAGAAGAGAACCCTCCGCTTCTATTTGGTATCAGCCTGCCGTCACTTTGTACATTTCTGCTGGTTACAAGAAATTGAAATCCATTCTGATCATCATTATATGTATCGAGAAAAATTGAGAAATAATCTACATCTTGTCTGCTTTCTCCATCTCTCGCGGTGAGCTGTTTTCTAACTTTTGCAGGATCATCATATAAGTAAGCTGCTATGTATATAGCCTGGTCATCATAAATCACATATACTTTTGTTTTGAATGAAGAAGGAACACCGAAATTCGGGCTATTCATAATGAAGTTGTCTGCCGCTGGAAGATCTTTCCATATTTCATCATTCAATAAGCCATCTATCTTAGGTGCTGCGTTTCTTTTGGTGACCGTCAAAACTTTTTCAGGCTCAATACCGGCAATGGCATTCATCTGAAATAATAGAAAACAGATATAGAACAAGGTCTTCATTAAGCGTGCAAGCTAGACGAAAACGAATAAATGAATCGTTAGTTTTATATAATCGGTTATCCGTTGGCTATTATCGGTTACAGATAACCGCCAAACCTTAAGTTATCAGTTATCAACTGCTAAGCCGAACTTCATTTACAAATAGAGATCAAAACTCAATTCATTTTTTTCTTGAGTGTCTCAACCTGGCTCTGCAGGTTTGAAACAAGGCTTGCAAGGTTACCCATATCCCAACGTTGCTGCTGGTTTATTTTGGATATCACCATTTGCGCGCTCCATAGCTCCAGAACATCCTCTACATTTACCTGGTAAGGTTGAAAAACGGGGTTATCACTCACGAGATTCCACTTATTTTTATTTCGATTATTTTTTACAACACGCTTATAAACAACGCCCTCCGTTCGACTTAACACCACATATGGCTGGTTGTTTTTTACATCTTCAGGATCATTAACTTTCTCTGCAATAATGACACTTCCGCTTGGTGTGGGCAGCATGCTATCGCCCTGAATTTCAAATGCGCGATACTGGCCGCCGGCAAGCATCGGCAATGTAAACGTATTGAGTTCATCCAAAAATTCAGGGTCGGCATAACCATTTAAATACCCTGCCGCTGCTTTAACCGGGACAAAATGAATCAGATTTTTTTCAGATGACATTTTCAGTTGACGGCGCTTGGCCAGGTAGCTTCCTTTTGTTTCTGAAAGATCCTTTCGTAGAAGGTCGTCGATCGACACCTGAAAAAGATCACTGATCGTTTCCAGCACTTCATAATTAGGCTGAGCCCTTTCTTCTTCGTAAGCACCCAGTAATGAACGTTTAATTCCGAGTTTAGAAGCAAATTCTTCTTGTGTTAATCCGCGAAGCTTACGCAGATACTTCATGTTTTGATTTGCCTGTCCCATGGTTTACTAAATTTATTGGAGCTAAAATACTAATTTATTTAGTTTTTCCAAAAAAATCTTTTAAGTGGTTTTACTGAAATCAAATAAGATTATTTCAATTATGCCTTTTGAATAAAACGAATGAGTATTTTTACATCAAATATTTAATATGAACTTATTTGTCGCCGGTTTACCCTATGATGTGGATGATGCGGAACTCGAAGAGATTTTTGAAAAATTCGGACCAGTCGTTTCTGCAAAAATTGCTATTGACCGTGAAACAGGAAAAAGCAGAGGTTTTGGTTTTGTAAGTATGCAAAATGCGGAAGATGGTCGTCAGGCGATCGAACTATTAAATGATATTCATCTGGGGAAAAGTAAAAAACCTCTTGTTGTAAAATCAGCCGAAGACCGTCCAGGTGGTGGTGGCGGTTCTGGTCAATCCTCGCGCAATGATTTCAGAGGTGGAAACAGAGGCGGTGGCGGTTTTGGCAGAAGATATTAAGAACTGCAAGAGTCTTTCTCTATTTATTTGCACCCCTGAATACATAATATTTAGGAAATACAAAACGCCTACTTTAATTTAGCAATCATTAATAATATGATATGATTAAATGGCTGCTTTGTACTTCTTTCCCTGTATTGATTTTTGTATCTGCTTCAGCTCAAAAAAAATCAAATTATTTTGATCTGCTTTCCTACAATATCAGCCTCAGCGATTATACTACTTTATCCGGTATCAAAACTTCAAACAACGACCCCTGGTATAGCATTAAAGGGAAGTCTGTGGGTTTTGGCATCAATGCATGGAAAAATATTAAAAGAAACATTGATATCTCCGGCGGACTTAATATTACTTTCTCAAGTTTCCCGGCAGGTTTTGTAAGAAATGACAGCATCGGTCAGGGAAAAATTTCAACCCAACTTGATGTACTTGCTCATTTATATGCTACTCCTTCAAACGCAGCTATTCGTCCCTTTTTAACCGCTGGTGTTGGTGCGGGTATCTTTCCTGATCAAAGAGCTTTACTGGCACCGGTTGGTGCCGGACTTCAAATTAATTTCAAAGAAGGCGCAAGAATTATTGTTCAGGCTCAATTGAGAAATAAATTAAGTAAGGGTATCACCGAAAGTTTTTTATTCTATAACATCGGAGTTGCACAGTCACTAGCCCGAAGTAAAAAAAAGAAGGAAGTTGTTGAAAAACCTTCCGAAGTAATCATTCCTCAACCTCCGGCAGACACAGACATGGATGGTATCCCTGATGTAGATGATCTCTGTCCAAATGAAAAAGGCACAATAAACGGATGCCCGGATAATGATGGAGACAATATCATCAACAAACTGGATTCCTGTCCTGATATTGCAGGCACCATCAGATACAATGGATGCCCTATCCCGGATACAGATGGTGATGGTATCAATGATGAAGATGATAAATGTCCGAAAGAAATCGGCATAGCTCTCAATAACGGCTGCCCTGAAATCAAAGAGGAGATTAAGCAAAAAGTAGACTATTCAGCTAAGAATATATTCTTCCGTTTCGGCAGTGCAACACTTCGTTCAGCTTCATACAAACCATTGAACGAATTGATTAAAGTTTTAACAGATAACCCAACACTGAAACTTAAAATTGAAGCTCACACAGACAGCATCGGTATCGATCAAAATAACATGCAACTAAGTGAAAACAGAGCGAAAGCTGTTGCCGACTATCTAATCAAAAAGGGAATTTCTTCTGAAAGAATTACATCAATTGGTTATGGCGAAAACAGACCAATTGCTGATAACTCTACTGAAAAAGGTCGCGCTCAAAACAGAAGAGTAGAATTCATACTCAGTTATGAATAACGGTTAACCGTTAGCAGTTTACAATTAGCTGTTAGCAGTTAACATAACCGACAACTGATAACCGACAACTGAAAACTTCTTTTAAAATGAACGTTGTGTAAACACTCCTCTTCGTCCTCTTCCTCCTCCGCCGAATGAAGAAGGCGGGGTTCCTGCTTTGTTTGACGCTGTCATATTATGCATGGTAGGCACATCATAAGGATGATCCTTTATCACAGGTATCGTTTGTTTGATGAGCTTCTCGATGTCTTTGAGAAAAGACTTCTCTCCCCAGTCGCAAAATGAAATAGCCTGACCATTTGCTCCTGCCCTTCCTGTTCGCCCAATACGATGCACATAAGTTTCAGGTACATTTGGAAGCTCATAATTAACGACGTGCGTGAGATCGTCTATATCAATACCTCGTGCAGCAATATCTGTTGCTACCAACACCCTTGTTTTATTATTCTTAAATTGATCGAGGGCACGCTGACGTGCATTCTGCGATTTATTACCATGAATCGCTTCAGTAGGAATGCCGGATTTTTTCAACTGATTCGCCAACCTGTCGGCCGCAAATTTCATTTGTGTAAAAACCAGCACTCTTTTAATTGAAGAATCCTGAAGCAAATGAACTAGTAATGATTTCTTATTTGCTTTATCTACGTAATAAATCGATTGCTGAATCAATTCTGCTGTTGACGAAACCGGATTCACTTGCACTTTAACAGGATCATGTAAAAGCAGATCAGCAAGCTGCTGAATTTCCGGAGGCATCGTAGCAGAGAAAAATAAGGTTTGTTTTTTCTCAGGCAGTACTGATATAATTCTGCGTACATCCTGAACAAAACCCATATCAAGCATACGGTCGGCCTCATCCAGAATAAAATACTGAATGTCTTTCAGAGAGAGGATACGTTGCTGCATCAGATCGAGCAGGCGCCCCGGTGTTGCTACCAAAATATCCAATCCGCCTCTGATAGCATTGACCTGCGCATGTTGGGATACTCCACCAAAAATAACAGTATGTTTAAATGGCAGGAATTTTCCATATGCAGCAATACTATCTCCTATCTGAATTGCAAGTTCACGTGTTGGTGTAAGAATCAGTACTTTGATTTTGCTTACAGGATTGTTTTTTCTGTCTTCTTCAAGCAATTGCAATACCGGCAATGTGAAAGCAGCCGTTTTTCCTGTACCCGTCTGAGCGCAACCTAAAAGATCGCGACGTTGTAAGATCTGTGGTATTGCCTGTTCCTGAATAGGTGTTGGAGAAGTATATCCTTCTTTTTGTAACGCCTCCAATAATGGCGCTATTAATTTTAATTCTGTAAATAACACAATAAAAAAGTTTAGTAAATAAATGTGATAAGGCGATCAGTCTGAATGATCCATTATCCGCCTTAGGTTAAATCATCACATTCGTGGAACACACACTGCAGATAGAAATAACTTAAAGAAATACAAAGCTACATAAATTTAATGAGATTTCGGGTGGTTCAGATTAAATTACATGATTTTAACATCTTTAATTGCACAAACATTGATCTTTTACCATCATCCTGATCAAATACAATCATTAGCAAAACTAAATGCTGAAGAGAATATAAAATTTGAAAAGATTCTGCTTGAAACAGATTGTGAAGCACTTGATCAAATTGTTTTTAAACTACAGGATACAGCAAATAAAACGATCGACTGTACACAATGCGGAAACTGTTGTAAATCTTTTATGATTAATGTGGAAGATGATGAAGCAGATAAAGTTTGTAAAGCACTTGATATCACCCGTGAAGAATTTGATGAGAAATACATTGAAAAAGGAACAAACGGAATGATGATCATCAATACCATTCCCTGCACTTTTTTGAAAGAAAACAAATGCAGCATCTATGAAAATCGCTTCAGCGGCTGTAGAGAATTCCCTGCCCTTCATCTTCCGGATATACAAAAAAGATTATTTACAATTTTTCACAACTATGAACGCTGCCCTATCATCTTTACCGTTATTGAGGAATTAAAAAGCAGGCTTCATTTCAAAGACAAATGAAGAAGCATTATTCTGCATTTAATCATCCCACCGGTTGATACAGATCACTTTTTATCCCTCGCACATAAATTATCTTTTCAAAGTTTTAAATGCAGAATATCTGCGTTCGTTATTTATATAAATTAATTTATGATGCCCCGGATTTTATCAGTCATGGTAATTCTGTTATCATTTTCATGTACAACTACTAAACGGACAACAGTATGGAAGGACCCAAAATTAAAAGCGCCGCAATACAAAAAAATCATTGTGGTTGGGTTAATGGACGGGATTAAAAACCGCGCTCTCAGAGAACGTGTTGAAACCCATATGGC
>JBKDJT010000089.1:0-2710 GCA_046345435.1 Bacteroidota bacterium | reverse complement strand
CGCGTCTACCAGTTCCGCCATCTGGGCATCCTTAAACAGGACTGCAATATTACAGAATAGCAGCCTTTTGCTGAAAAGATTTTTACAAATTACGATGATGTAAATTGCAGCTTTAAACCGATTGCATGCTCAGAATAGGATTGATCCGGGAAGGGAAAAACCCTCCCGATAACCGTGTTGCCCTTACTCCCTCACAATGTAAATGGATACAGGAAAACCTGAATCATATTAAAATTACCGTTCAATCCTCTCCTACCCGTTGTTATACAGATAAAGAATATGCCAATGCCGGCATCGAAGTTTCTGAAAGCATTGAAAACTGCGACATCCTATTCGGCATCAAAGAAGTACCGACAGACCAACTAATCCCCAATAAAACCTATTTCTTCTTCTCCCATACCAAAAAAGCACAGGCACATAACCAGCCACTGATGAAAGCAATGGTCAGTAAAAAGATTACACTAGTCGACTATGAATGTCTGACACATGAAGACGGACAAAGAATAATAGGATTCGGTTTTTTTGCCGGAATCGTTGGTGCGCACAACGGCATGATGTGCTATGGTGAGAGAACGGGCGCATTCAAACTCGGTCGTGTAAAAGATGTGCGCGATTACAGGCAACTCATTCACACCTATTTCGGACTCAAAATTCCGGCTATAAAAATTGCAGTCACCGGCAGCGGACGTGTTGCTCACGGCATACTTGAAATCATGAACCTCCTTGGCATACATGAAGTGGAACCATTCGATTACCTGCATCGTACATATACCTACCCGGTATATGTCCACCTCAAAGGAAGAGACCTCTATGAACGTAAAGATGATCATACCTACAACAGGGCTGACTTCCATGAGCATCCGGAGAAATATGGTTGCCACTTCTCTCCTTTTACCCGACAAACCGATATTCTGATGAATGGCGTTTACTGGGATAAAAATATTCCGCCCCTTTTTACCATTGATGAATTCAAAAACCCTTCATTCAAGATCCAAACTATTGCGGATATCACAAACGATGAAAATGGTTCTGTTCCTGTAAACAAAGGCGACTCTACCATCAACGATCCTGTATATGGAGTTGACAAATCAACGCTTCAGAAAACATCTCCTTATCTTAAAGACTCTGTCGACATCATGGCAATAGGAAATCTCCCAAATGAACTTCCACGTGATGCTTCGCGCTATTTCGGAGAACAGCTGATGAAATTTGTATTACAGGAATGAGGAAAAAAAGATTCGGATTTGCTTAACAGAGCAACCATCCTGAGCAACGGAAATCTTACTGAACCTTATCAGTATCTGAAATCTTACGCGTTATAGAAGTTATGAGTTATGGGTTACGGGTTACGAGTGTAAAAAAAATCGTAACTCGTAACTCGTACCCCGTAACTGAATTTCACAGATTTAAATAATAATCCTGCAAAAGTTTCTTGAATTCACTTGTATATTGTTGAGTAGAATCTCTAATGATCAATGATGTTTGAATCATCTCAACTTTCTTTCGGCCAAATAAAAAACAAGTCCTGATAGGCTTTCCACCTTCAATATTTAATACATCCATACTTTCAATTAAATAAAGATCTATTTCAGATGTATAACTTAATAACTCTTCTCTTCTGAAAGCCGGTATCATCACAGCAAAGATGCCTGCTTCATCTAATAGCACATCAACAACTTTCACCAGCGATCTTAACGTAAGCGCTTCATCATGCTTTGCCTGATTTCTTTCAGCTAAATCAGACTTTAAACTGTTCTCGTAAAACGGCGGATTAGAAATAATTAACTCATACTTAGAAGTGAAAGAATATTGTAATACATCCCCACTTATTAAACGAATGCGATCTTTCCATATTGATGCCCTTATATTATTTTCAGCATCTGCAAATGCACCTTTATCAAGTTCAATACCCTCTAGTTCAGCTTCAATTTTTTGCGCCAACATCAATAATAACAATCCGGTTCCTGTTCCGATATCAAGTATGCGGGAAACAGATTTAGCTTTTTCAATTTGACTATCCTCTTTATTTCTATTACTGATTCTGTTTGCTACCCAGGCACCGAATAAACAACTATCAGTACTCACTTTCATTGCGGCACGTTCCTGATGAACAATAAACTCTTTAAATTGAAAATAAGTATTCGACATAAAATCAATCAACATTTACCAGGATGCTCTGGCAGATGGAACAATATCCATTGATGCAAAATCTTTTTCAAGAAATTTATGGTAAGCAGCAATGGCAATCATCGCCGCATTGTCCGTACAATATTCAAAGGCAGGAATAAACGTTCTCCATCCCTTCTTCTCGCCTAATGCCTGAAAGGATATACGCAAGCCTTTATTGGCACTCACTCCTCCGGCAAGACAAATATCCTTGATCCCTGTTTGTTCTGCAGCTTGTTCGAGTTTGTGAAGCAGTATTGAAATAATACGCGATTGTACGGAGGCGCAGATATCATTCAGATTATCTTTTATAAATAATTCTTTTTCCTCTTCCGACGCTAAAAACTCTTCTTTATACAATAAACTCTTTCCCGCATTACGAAGAAAATATAAAATAGATGTTTTTAATCCGCTAAAACTAAAATCCAATCCGGGTATTTTCGGCTCCGGAAAATGAAAGCGAGTGCAATCACCATTCGCTGCATGTTTATCAATCAATGGACCGCCAGGGTAAGGCAATCCTAACAACTTCGCTGTTTTATCA
>JBKDJT010000088.1:0-2982 GCA_046345435.1 Bacteroidota bacterium | reverse complement strand
GTGTAGATATGTTCGATTGTGTTATGCCTACACGTAATGGGAGAAATGGGATGCTCTTCACAAGCAAGGGAGTGATGAACATCGACAATAAAAAATGGGAAACAGACTTCTCTCCTTTAGATGACGGCATCAATTCAGCTTTTAGTGCAGGTTGCAGCCGTGCTTATCTGAGGCATTTAATGAAAGCGGGTGAGATAACCGGACTCACAATTGCGAGTATCCACAACTTGGCTTTCTATTTGTGGCTGGTGGGAGAAGCAAGAAAACATATTATCGCCGGAAGCTTTTATGCCTGGAAGAATGAAATGATCCCGGTACTCAAAACGCGATTGTAATCATTTGGGAAATACATATTAGATTCTGCAGGTAATGACCCAATCTGTTTTAATTTGCAGCATTCATGAAGAAGATTGATGTTTACATATTATTGATGTTTCTGAAGACATTCTTCTTCTCTATGCTTTTGTTTACACTAATCGCTGTTGCTGTTGATGCGAGTGAGAAAGCCGAAGATTTTATCAAAACCGGATTTTCCACTTCAGAAATTATCAAAGAGTATTACTACGGCTTTGTTCCTCATATCATTAGTTTATTATTCCCCGTTTTTGTACTTATTTCTGTCGTTTTTTTTACTTCCCGTCTAGCTTTGCGCAGTGAAATTATTGCCATGCTCAGCACCGGTATGAGCCTTCGTCGTTTTCTCTTTCCTTATTGGATCGGAGGCACTATTCTGGCACTAATGCTTGGTCTTTCCAATCATTTTCTTGTTCCCGCAGCAAACAGAATACGTACCGATTTTGAAAACCGGCACATCAACATGGGAAGAGTCAGTAATCAGTCGCTGCAGTATCTGACCAATATTCACTTCCGCATTGATTCTGTCTCTTATGCCGGCATTAGAAGTTTTGATACTGTAACCGGCCTTGGACAGGGCTTTTTTATGGAAAAGCTTCATCAGCATAAAATAGTCTATAACCTGAGAAGTGAGCAAATAGTATGGGATAAAGTCAAGAAGGAATGGCGCTTGCGACAGGTAGTTGAACGCAGGATTAATGGGGTCAAGGAAAATATTTCTTATAAGGACTCGATGAAAATTATTTTAGGATATCTTCCATCCGATCTGGTCAGCGATGAACTTATGAAAGAGAAACTTAATACGCCTGCACTTAATAGGCTGATCAATCAGGAGCGGAGAAGGGGATCGGAAGGACTTGCCGCTTTGCAATTTGAGAGATACCGAAGAGATGCTTATGCTTTATCAGTGATTTTGATGACGTTGATTGCTGCGATCCTTGCGGCCAGGAAAATTCGGGGAGGTAGCGGACTGCACCTGGCACTGGCATTTATTATTGGAGTTGCATTTATATTGACTGATAAGTTTTCAATGGTCTTCTCAACAAAAGGTAATTTTCCTCCTTTAATCGCAGCGTGGCTACCTTGTTTTATTTTCAGTATTGTTGCACTATACCTTTATAAAAAGGCACCAAAATAACCTTCTCCTCTTTCTGTTGTTATCTTTTTGTGAAAGTTATTTGATTTGAAAACATTTTGTTCTCAAATTTTGTCAGTAGCATTCATTGTTTACCTTTGATAACGTACCGAAAAAAACATTTAAATAACGCTTTATGGGAATTTTAAAAGATAAGTTCAAGGCAAAAGCTGATGCAGCAGGAGCGGAGATTAAGGACATTCTGAAACAGCATGGCAACAAGGTAATCGGAGAAGTGAATCTCTCACAGATTTACCAGGGGATGAGAGGCATAACCGGCTTGGTTACCGAAACTTCTCTTTTGGATGCACAGGAAGGGATCAGATTCAGAGGGTTTTCTATTCCGGAGTTGCAGGATAAATTACCTAAGGCACCAAAGGGAGAGCAGCCTCTGCCTGAGGGGTTGTTTCATTTGATGCTCACGGGAGATTTGCCTACACAGGAAGAAGCGAATTATATTACTGATATCTGGCAGAGAAGAAGCCATGTTCCCAATCATGTATTTGCCGCCATCGATGCATTGCCTTTGAATACACATCCTATGACCATGTATGTGGTTGGAGTGATGGCCCTTCAGACAGAAAGCTATTTTGCCAAAAAATATTCGGAAGGCATCAACAAAAAAGACTACTGGGAGCCGGTATTTGACGATGCTATGATTCTGCTCGCACGTTTGCCACGTATAGCTGCGTATATCTATCGCCGTAAGTATAAGAACAATGAACATATTCACCCGAACGGTTTGCTCGACTGGGCCGGTAATCTGGCACACATGTTGGGTTATGATGATCCCGGTTTTATGGAATTGATGCGGTTATATATGACCATTCATGCAGACCATGAAGGAGGAAATGTATCTGCTCACACAACACATCTTGTAGGCAGCGCACTCAGTGATCCTTATCTCAGCTATGCAGCAGGTATGAATGGATTAGCCGGCCCTTTACACGGACTTGCAAATCAGGAGGTGATCAAATGGATCTTCGAAATGCAGGAAGCTTTAAAGACAAACGAGCCTTCCAAAGAGCAGATCGCTGAATATGTGAAGCAGACACTTAGCTCTGGGAAAGTAGTTCCGGGATACGGGCATGCTGTACTTAGAAAAACAGATCCGCGCTTCACGGCACAAATGGAGTTTGGTAAGAAACCTATGCCGGATGACAAACTGGTAAATACAGTATGGAATATCTACGAAGTTGTACCGCCCATCCTTCAGTCATTAGGAAAAATTAAAAACCCATGGCCAAATGTGGATGCACATAGCGGAGCATTACTGGTGCATTACGGAATGGTAGAATATGAATATTACACTGTTTTGTTTGCAGTTAGTCGCGCATTAGGAGTGTTGTCTAGCCTTATCTGGGATCGTGCATTGGGCTTCCCGATCGAGCGTCCGAAATCTGTTACTACTGACCTTGTGAAGAAGTGGCTTGATGGTAAAGACAATATTTGGGGGGAGTAAGAGAAGGTTGTTAGTTATTGGTTTTTGGGTG
>JBKDJT010000087.1:0-3500 GCA_046345435.1 Bacteroidota bacterium | reverse complement strand
TCTTTCGTCTGTGCACAGCTTTCTTTTACAGAAAACAAAGGTCAGTGGGACTCAAAAGTATTATTTCAAACTACAGCCGGAAATGCTGCACTTTTTCTGTCGCCTGATGGTTATACTGTTTTACAGCATCACCCGGCCGATTTTCAAGCCTATGCGGATTATATTCATGGACATAATCATGGGGATATCACAGCAAAGCAATCACTTCTACAGGGGGTGCCTCCTGTAATGAGAAGTCATGCTTATCGTGTACGTTTTACCGGGGTTAATCCAAATCCTGAAATAGTCAAGGAAAAGCCCGTTTCCGGGTATGAAAATTATTTCATTGGAAATGATCCGTCTAAATGGGCGTCCGGTTGTCGCTCGTATCAGGCAATCACTTATAAAAACATCTATCCTAATGTTGATTTGCGATATTACGTTTTAAATGAACAGCTGAAATATGATCTTATTGTACATCCCGGTGCCGATATTTCAGGAATTAGACTACATTATGAAGGCACTGAAGATATTCGTATAAAAGAGCAGCAACTGGTTATCAAAACATCTGTGGGGGAAGCCAGGGAATTAAAACCATATTCCTATCAGTTTATCGATGGTGTTAAGCAGGAAGTTTCATGTCGTTACAATCTTGAGGGCAACATTTTAAAGTTTAATGTGAGAGGGGCAGACAAATCAAAAACATTAATCATTGATCCGTCCTTGGTCTTTTCATCTTTTTCCCGTTCTACTACTGATAACTGGGGTTTTACTGCAACACCTGGCCCTGATGGCAGTATGTTTGGAGGAGGTATTGCTTCTGTGACAGGCTTTCCGGTAACTCCGGGTGCGTTTCAGTCAACAGGAAGTGGTCCTTCTTCTGCAGCTGTTCCACCCGATATTGGAATTATTAAACTGTCTCCTGATGGTCGTACACGGATTTATGCAACTTATATTGGAGGTGTTGGTTTAGAGCAGCCTCACAGTTTGATTGCTGATGATGCAGGCAACCTTGTCATTGCCGGAAGAACAAATTCCGGATCCAGTTTTCCGGGTACCCTTTTCGGGCCCGGTGGGGGGTATGATATGTTTGTTTGTAAGCTCAATGCCAGTGGAACAGCTCTGATCGGGGCAATAAAAATTGGAGGTACAAATGATGACGGCGTTAATATTTCAGACCAGCGATCCAACGGACCTCAGTAATTATTAAGAAACTATGGTGATGATGGCCGTAGTGAAGTGATCATTGATAGGGCGAATAATATCTTGCTTGCTTCCTGTACAAGAAGCAGTAATTTTTATACGCTGAATGGATTTCAATCGGCTGCAGGTGGCAGCCAGGAGGGAGTAGTTGTAAAGATTAATGCGAACTGTACAGCTCCCATATGGAGTACTTTTCTTGGAGGAGGAGGCGATGATGCTGCTTTTGTCATTACAACTGATCCTATAAACAATGATATTTATGTAGCAGGAGGAACAGCTTCATCCTCTTTTCCGGGAACAGTTCCCGGGGTGCTGCAACCTACTTATGGAGGGGGTATTGCTGATGGCTATCTTGCTCAGCTTCGTGATAATGGAGCCGCAGTTTCATTAGTTCGTTCAACGTATCTCGGAACCGGTCAAACCGACATTGTTTATGGAGTGCAGTTTGATAAGCAAGGATTTCCTTATGTGATGGGCACATCTACCGGTAGCTGGCCGGTGATCAACGCAGCTTATTCCAATACAAATGCCAGACAGTTTATTGCAAAGCTTCGACCAGATTTAAGCAGTTTTGTTTATTCAACAACATTTGGCTCTCCCAATGCATTGTCACCTAATATTTCTCCGGTTGCATTTTTGGTCGATAACTGCGAAAACGTGTATGTATCTGGTTGGGGCGGAGGTGCAAATAATTTTGCAAATCCCATTTACCCAACTGCCGGCACCAATGGAATGCCAATCACGCCTGATGCAATACAGTCTGCCACAGACGGCAGCGACTTCTACTTTTTTGTTTTGAAGAAAAACGCTTCAGACATTTTATATGGAAGTTATTTTGGTCAGCGAGGCGGGAATGGTGGTTTGGAACATGTTGATGGCGGGACAAGTCGCTTTGATGCTCAGGGAGTGATATATCAGGCTTCCTGTGCCAATTGTAAATTTGTTCCAAGTGGCTTGCCTGCTCAAACTCCTTATCCCATTACTGCCGGTGTTTTTGGCAATGTGAATCCTGCAAGCGGTGGCGGGGGGTGTAATCTCGGTATGGCCAAAATAAGATTTGACCTCGCCGGTATCGATGTATCGCTGCAGGCTGTCGGCGCACGTCAGTTAAATTTCTGTTTACCCGCCACTATTGAATTCACAGACACTATTCGTCAGGCAAAACAATATATCTGGATCTGGGGTGATGGATCAAAAAATGATACCACAACTGCAAATCCGAACCGGCATACTTATACAACCTCCGGAAGTTTTGAGGTGAAAGTGATTGGTATAGATATCAACACTTGCAATATCAAAGATTCTTCCATTCTCCGCATTCGTGTAACAACAGATTCTGTTGCGCTTAATTTTATTGCTGATCGGTTACCTCCCTGTAATAGTCTAACTTTTCAGTTTACAAATACTACTGACCGTCTGAACGCTAATCCGCCATTTACTCCTCGTTCTTTTGTATGGAAATGGGGTGATGGAACTCCGAATGATACTATCCCCGGATTTGCGCCGAATCCACTTGTTCATACATTTCCGGGGCCGGGTTCTTATAATATTACTTTGAGTTTAATCGATTCCAACTTTTGTAACCTTGGCGACTCTTTTAAAATTGCGAATTTTCAGGTAGCTTCTACAATCAGAGCAGGCTTCGAGGCCAGAAATGGTTGTTCACCCTACACCTTATCGGTGCGTGATACTTCATTTGGAGCAGTCACTTATTTATGGATCAGCAGTGATGGCCAGCAATCTACGGCTAATATCCCTTCATTTATTTACAACAACCCCGGCACTTACACCATTCGTCAGTATATCTATAACCCAAACAGTTGTAATGGGATCGATTCAGCTTTCAGAACAATTCAAGTATATGCACCACCACAAGCAGGGTTTACGTATACCCCGAATCCTTCCCAGGACAATACTCCAACTCGCTTCTTAAATGCGGCATCATCTGATGTAACACAATGGAACTGGGATTTTGGTGACGGAAGTTCTTCAAACCAAACAAATCCTATTCATCAGTATACCTCTGATGGAACTTACAATGTATGTCAGGTTGTGACAAATATCAGAGGGTGTAAAGATACCCTATGCATTCCTGTTAGAGCACTAGTTACAACCAATAATGATCTCCCTTCTGCATTTACTCCCAACGGAGATGGAGTCAATGATGTGTTTAAAGTGAGAGGGTTTGGAATCGTTGATATGACTCTTCGTATATACAACAGACAAGGGCTGATGGTTTTTGAAAGTAGAACGCAGTCAATTGGTTGGGATGGCACATTCAAAGGTGTCGCACAACCAATGGATGCATATGCCTGGAC
>JBKDJT010000086.1:0-3245 GCA_046345435.1 Bacteroidota bacterium | reverse complement strand
CCTTCTTACCCCAATGCATTTATCCCCGGATATGGTATTTTAAAATCTACAGATAATGGTTTAACGTGGACGAAAATTAGTTCAACCATTGCCGGAAGCAGAGAAAATTATGATAATGTATGGGACTATGTTTTCAATGTTCAGGTTGACATAAATGGGGCAGTTTATGCTGCTATCCTGAACCGCATTGTGCGCTCAAATGATGGCGGCACTTCCTGGAGTAATGTAATAGGAAATACCTCGACACCGTCAAATCCATATAATGCACTTACAGAAGTAGTGGTGCCTAAAAATAGTACCAAAGTATTTGTTGGCTTTTCAGGAAGATTATCCAACAGAAGCCTTGTTGGTGTATGGAGCTCTCCAAACGGTAATGCGGGGAGTTTTACTCGTATTGCCGGTGGCGTAGAAGGACAAACAGATTCTGTACCTGGTTGGAGAGGATATAACAATGCAGTTTCCGGTGGTGTATTTACAGCAGGATATGGCAGGGTTGTTTTGGCTGTTGCCCCTAGCAATGCTGATATTCTTTATGTGATGTACGATAACGCTCGCTCATCAGCAAATGGTGTAGCAGAAGCAGATCTTTTTCGTGCCGATTTAAGTGGTCCTTCGCCTGTGTGGAGTGGGAACCTTGGAAATTTCATGCGTGGATTCAGAAATGGCACACAAATAGACTACCTGGAAACTCAGGTAGAATACAATATGCTACTGGCAGTACACCCCACTAATCCGGATCTCGTACTTGCCGGAGGTGTTAATTTGTATCGTTCCACAACCGGCTTTCAGACAGCTGGTACATTCATTGGAGGCGAAACTTCTACCACTTACTCAGATCCTAATCGAGTAAGCCATGTTGATTTCCATTCTTTCGCATTTGATCCTACCAATCCAAATCGCGTTGTTATAGGTAATGATGGTGGGCTACAAGTTTGTCCGAATATTTCTGCAACTACCATCAGTTGGAGCAATTTTGCCAATTTATACCAGACGCTACAATATTATCATGTTGCTATTGACCCTACTCCCGGATCATTGGTGTTTGCTGGAGGAGCTCAGGATAATTCTACGAGTTATCGTGATGCCAGAGGGTTGCTCGCAAATGTATTGCCTGATGTAAATGACCATTACACTTTAATCGGAGGAGATGGCTGTGCTGTTGGAATGAATGCCGGCACATCTTCACTCCAACTGCTGTATGGTGCTGCGCAGGAAGGTGCATTATTTCGCCAGCGCATAAGTCGTACAAACCAAAACAGCACCTTCATTGCCCCTAATACCGCCGACGTAGGCGAATTTGTTACCTACTTCCATTTAGACCCATATAATACTGAAACCCTTTATTATACGGCATACAACGAGTTATACAGAACAAATTCAGCCTCTACCGTGAGCCCAAGTACCGGATGGACTAACATGATTGGTGTTGGAAATACTGTGGGAACTTCTCCAAGTATCTTTGCTCTGGCTACTTCTCATGGCACCTATGCAAATGAAAACAGTTATTTATTCATAGGTACTTCTAACGGGCGCATCTATCGTTTACCCGACCCCCGTAATGCTGGCTCACTCACTAATCCACAAAACATCTCGCCGACATTAGCTAATGGAATGACCGCTTCTTCGCTGGTTCGCCAGATTGCTGTTAATCCACGTAACCCCGACACAGTTATGGCTGTTGTTTCCAATTATGGAGTAGCAAGCGCTTTCTGGACAGGCAATGCAACAAGTCCGGCCCCAACCTGGCAAGCTGTAGAAGGGAATATTGCACTTCCTTCATTCCGTAGTTGCGCCATCGTTGTTACACCAACCGGTGTTGAATATTATGTTGGCACATCCATAGGGCTTTTCAGCACGACAAATATAAACGGTGCTAATACAAGCTGGACACTGGAAGGCCCACCGGTGATGCAAGGCGCTATTATCAGCGACCTCGCTCTCAGAGCCTCTGACAATACCTTATTGATCGGCACACATGGAAATGGAATGTTTTACACTGTTATTGACAATGCGACAACTTCAGTGCCAGACTATGTAATGAACGATAAAAAATTCATTGCTTCCGTTTATCCGACTGTCACTAGCGGCAACTTGCAGATACAAACAGGTACCACATCCGGTATCAAAAACCTCGACATCAGGGTGCTTGATGTGAGCGGAAGAACCGTCTTTACAAACAGACGCAATTACGGAAACGGATTAATTGATATCAGCAGACTAGCAAAAGGCATTTATTCTATAGAAATTATCAGCGATAACAGAAAATACAAACATGTACAAAAAATTATCAGAGAATAAACGTTATCATCAGGGATCCGCAAACAGATATGCGATAGTCGGATTTTTTTTCTCTTTCCTGCTTTCTGCATCATTGATATGTTTTTCACAAACAGGAAGATATCCTGTTAAACGAATACGGACATTTCAGCAGGAAGAAGTGAGCGGCACTAATTCGGGAAGAGACCGTGCAAGGCAGAAAAAGTTATTCCACTGGATTTATCTTGAGTTGTGGCCAAGCAAATCAATAGAGATAACTCACTTGTGGATCAACAACGAATCAACCGGATTTCGGACTGAAAAAATAAATTCTCCTGTATTTCAGCCTGATTCAGAAACATCAGAAAAAAAAGTTGTCATCCCGGAAACTACCAACGAGGTAATACAATTGATTAAAACAGATGAGTTATCGAATCAGGGTATTCCCACACAGAAATATCCGGCATCATATCGTCGCTTCCCAATACTGATTCGCTATATTTCTGAAGGAAAAGTTTTTTACCTGGGGGCCTATCCAAGGCAACTTCCCAAAGAAAGAAATCAATAGAATTCTTCCTTAATTATCTCTTATTTGATTTCAAAGTATTGCGCGCTTTTGTCACGTACCTTTGCGTGGCTTTATGACATCAATAAAAAATATAAGAACACTGAGTAAGGATGAAATTCAGTCTTTCCTTGAGGAAATAGGTGAACCGCGTTTCCGTGCAGGTCAGGTTTATGAATGGATCTGGCTCAAACATGCTCACAGCTTTGCGGATATGACCAATCTGAGTAAGCCGCTTCGCCAAAAACTGGGTGAAGCTTTCAGCTTACCTGCGCTGGTTGTGGATGCTACGCAATATTCTGCAGACGGTACCGTAAAATCAAGATTCCGAACGCATGATCATCATCTGGTGGAAGGAGTTTTGATACCCACAGAAGACAGAAGGACAGCTTGCGTTTCATCGCAAATCGGATGTTCTCTAACC
>JBKDJT010000085.1:0-4052 GCA_046345435.1 Bacteroidota bacterium | reverse complement strand
AGTAATGCTTCATAAATTAACTGGTTGGATGATGCGGTTTTATCATCTGTGAGCGGAAGATTGTAACGGAGTGATTCAATTGTAAGATCTTGTTCGTTTTCTTCAGATGTAAGTACCGGATTTATTGGCCGAGGATTGTCGATGTCGCCATCTCCTCCGGGGTTTCCGAACATGCCCTGATTAGAATTCGCGATAGATGCGTCAATTGCAGATTGCCTTCTCCAGTTGTCCTGATTAGGGCGGTTGCCCCATTTATTTTTAAACTCAGCCGGGCCTTTGTTTTTTTGATTATTAGCATTAAAATACCAACCTGTATTATTGCCTGTTGCAAAAAGATCCTGGGGCTGGCTGCCGGAAGTCATTCCGGATGATGATGTGCCACCTGAAGATGAATTTGTAGATTCCTCTTTCAGACCTTTTTCTTTTCTTAGTTTTTTAAGTAAGGTTTTGAGATATGCTTCCCTTTCTTCTTCAGGCATAGCTGCTATTCTCTGTAAACTATCTTCCTTGATAACAACATCTTTATGCTGAACCAACTCAGTAAGAAATTTTTTAGTTTTTTCAATTTCAGCAATCTTGTTCTGAATGTTTGGATCCTGAAGATTAATACTGTCATAACAAGAAGCAGCCAGGCGATAGTTTTTTTGTTTCAAAGCCAATTCGCCAAATTTTGAAAATGCACTGTTCCTTACTTTTGATTCCGGATTTTTTTGCGCAAACCGAACACTTTTCTGAAGCAGGGAATAAGCCAGCAGGGTATCTTTTTTTCGCAGTGCCACATCTGAAGCTGCGTAATAGAGCAAATCTTCATAACCATCAAATCGTTCCTTTTTTGCAAGATTTAGTAAATCATTTAGCGACTGGTTGATATTTGAAGAGTCTGTATTCGTGAGCAAAACATTGTTAAGCCTTGCATGTATGTGCATCACAGGATCATTTGTGTGAGTTTTTGACTTTTGATAAAAAGAAGAGGCTTCAGTTGTTTTATTTGCAAGAGTAAAAAGCTGTCCGAGTAAAAACTCTTTTCTTGCAAGCTGAGCAGTTGTTTCTGCTGTCTTTAAAGATTTTTGCAGATAGAAAGCAGCGCTGTCCCAAGACTCACGATTGTAAAAACTAAAAGCCATTATTTCATCCAGATGCGGGTGCAGACGTTTTGGGAAATTAGGATCTTTTTTCAGAATGTATATCAATGATACTGCTTCATCATGCAGGTCCTGCTCTGCGTAAATCTTTGCCATCCATAACAAGGCTTCATTGCGGGCGGGTGGCTTTGAAAATGTTTTAGTAATTATTCCTTTTTTCTCTTTTGTGCCTATGGTTAGTTTCCCGTCTTTTGCATCACCGGCAGATCCGATTGTAATTCGAAACTCATCTTTTTTATTGGGATAAAAATTATAGTTGATATACTGAAAAATCCGATAAGAGGAATCGGGCTTATTCCAATAATAATAACTTTTACCTATCAGTAAAAGCAGGTCGTCCACGTAGCTGTTTCTTAGATCATGAAGTACAATACCGGCTGTTGCTTTTATCATTACGGAATCAAGTTCGATACTATCGGCAGAAGTCACGTTAACCGAATAGTCGTAAAACGGTAAAAGCTTGGTGAAGTCTTCCTGGTGCGCGAGTTGTGCTTTCTGAACGATGGCGTTCAGTTTTACCTGCGCATTGTAATAATAGTTGTAGTGGCTAACCATGCCATGATATAGCCTGCGAGGCAGAGTGAGGCTAACATCTTCCGTTTTTTCAGATCTTAAGATTTTATCCTTAAAATTTGCGGGCTTGTTCAACGGGATTTGTTTGATGGATTGTCCGCTCGTGTGCATACTGAAAACAAGCAAAAAAATCACAGTTAGCCGGTATAATCCCCGCTTAAAATACGTGTAAAAAAGCCTATTTGAATATTTATGTAAATACACCGTTCCAAAAATATCAGAAAACTTTGGAAAAAAAGGGGAAAACACATTCAAATTCACCAATTTTATGAGGAAATTCAGAACTTTGTCCCTCATGAGCAGATTCTTCAACATAGATCAAAAACTTCGCCGCCTGCGAAACAGGTATAGGCTTGTCATAATAAATGATGATACTTTTGAAGAAGTGCTTGCTTTCAAATTGACGCGCATGAGTGTATATGTTGCCGCCAGCAGTCTTTTTGTTTTATTGGTTGGATTAACAGTTGCACTGATATCTTTTACGAACTTGAAATACTATCTTCCTGGGTACGGAACACAATCTCAGAGAAAGGCCCTGGTACAGTATAAAGTGAAAATTGATTCACTTGAACTTGCATCGAGACAAAAAGATGTATATCTTGAGGAGTTAAAACGGGTTTTATCGGGCAATGTGGGTACGCAGCCTCGCGATACTTCAACCCTTGAAATACCTGAAACTGAATTTGAAACACAATAACGCTGCTATGTTTAAAAAAGCATTTGAGTCAGATCATGACTCTCAACCGGGACAAACCACCATCATTGCCGGAGGAACGGAACTCACAGGGAATATTAATGCCAGAGGAGATATTCGTATAGACGGTATCCTCAACGGTAATTTATCAGCCTCATCAAAGGTTTTGATTGGCTCATCAGGAGTTGTAAATGGTGATGTTACCGGTGAAAAAGTCGAAATTCTTGGTAAAGTGAACGGTAATATTCGTGTGTCGGAGATGCTGGTTCTCAAAGGGAATAGTGTCATAAAAGGTAACGTTTATACCAAACAACTACAGGTTGCTCCAACTGCTTCTTTTAACGGCGAATGCCATATGGGGGTTTCAGAAACCGCCAATATTGTGGCCATCAGCAACGAACTAGGCCATGCCGCCTCCTCAGATTAAACCCAAAAAAGAAAACAAAAGTAATCGTTACTACCTGTTACGTTACGGCAGTTTTGCTTTTCAGCTATTTTCCTTGCTTTTGGTTGTAGTTTTTTTGGGTGTTCAGCTTGATAATGTGATCGGTTTAGGGTTTAATTTGTTTTCCTTGTTGTTTCCGCTTATCGCGGTAATTGTAATGATTATTAAAGTGTTGAAAGATACTGCTGGTAAAAAATGAAAAATAAGAATAGTGTCTATTTCCTGGAATTACTTTCCCTATTTCTGATCTTATCCGGGTTCGTGTTTTTTTCTGATCAAATTCTACATCAATATACTTTAGATTCAACTGTATTGTGGTCGGGTAATCTGCTTCTGTTTGGCTTATCTCTTTTATCACTTTTCATGCATACAAAAGGAGCTTCAGACAAAAACCCGAATGTATTTTTTCGTTCTGTATATGCCTCGATGCTTTTAAGAATGATGGGTGTACTTTGCGCCTTACTGATCTATCTTTCAATTAAAGGCGCTGCTGTAAATCAGCCTGCAGTACTGATTTGTATTGTTTTTTATTTTGTTTACACGTTTTATGAAATTCGTATCGTTTTCAGAATGTTGAAAAAAACTGATGATGGCAAAGGCAGAAGTTCCGATTCAGTCTCTAGATAAATTTTTGCCAAGGGGCGCGTATTCTGATGTTGCGGAGTACCTTCATCAATTCGGTATCCACCTCACTATTTCCAGAGAGAGGGCTACAATACTCGGCGATTACCGTCCTGCTTTTCTTCATCATGCGCATCGTATCAGCGTTAACGGTAATCTTAATCCTTATGCTTTTCTGATTACGCTTCTTCATGAGATGGCGCATCTCCTTGTATTTGAGCAATTCGGTCCGAAAGTGCTTCCTCATGGCAAGGAATGGCAACACCGATACGGTCAGTTGCTTGCTGTTTTTATTGAGAAAAAAATATTTCCGGAGGATATCGAAAGGGTGTTGATAAAGACAATCAAAAAGCCCTCGGCAACGAGTTGCGGAGAAGAAGAATTAATGAGAGTACTTCAGAAATACGACTTAGAAAACAACGGCTGTGTAAGGGTAGAAGAGTTAATGCCGGGCCAGCAGTTTAAAACACCTGATGGAAGAATTTTTATCAAAGGTGAAAAATTACGCAAACGTCATAAGGCTACAGAGATCTCCGGCGGAGCAGTGTATTTATTTAGCGGAATATATATGGTATAC
>JBKDJT010000084.1:0-3322 GCA_046345435.1 Bacteroidota bacterium | reverse complement strand
CCACATACCAATACAGGGCCCGCAGGCATTTGCAAATACTTTTGCGCCTATTTGTCCGAATACATCCAGAAAACCATCGCGCTCAATGGTGTAACGTACCTGCTCACTTCCGGGTGTGATGGTGAATTCAGAATTTAACTTTAATCCTTTTTCTTTTACCTGGCGTGCAAGGCTAACAGCACGACTAATATCTTCATAAGATGAGTTGGTACAGCTTCCTATAAGACCTACTTCAATTTTTGTTGGCCATCCGTTTTTCGCTGCTTCTTCTTTCATTTTAGAAATCGGAGTAGCTAGATCCGGAGTGAATGGACCATTTAAATGTGGTTCCAGTTCGCTCAGGTTGATTTCGATAACCTGGTCGAAATATTTTTCAGGGTTTGCATAAACTTCTGCATCCCCGGTGAGATGTTCGCGTATTTGATCTGCAGCATCAGCAACTTCGGCACGACCTGTTGCGCGCAGATAACGTCCCATACTATCATCGTATCCGAATGTAGATGTTGTAGCACCAATTTCTGCACCCATATTACAGATGGTGCCTTTCCCGGTGCAAGACATACTTGTAGCACCTTCTCCGAAATATTCTACAATGGCATTTGTTCCACCTTTTACTGTGAGAATGCCTGCCACTTTCAGTATTACATCTTTGGCGGAAGTCCAACCATTCAACTTGCCTGTCAGTTTTACACCAATGAGCTTAGGCATTAATAATTCCCAGCTGAGACCGGCCATTACATCACATGCATCAGCACCGCCTACACCGATAGCAATCATCCCCAAACCACCTGCATTTACTGTATGTGAATCGGTTCCGATCATCATTCCTCCTGGGAATGCATAATTTTCCAATACAACCTGGTGAATGATACCTGCACCAGGTTTCCAGAAACCGATGCCGTATTTATTTGAGATTGAGGATAGGAAATTGAAAACTTCTTCATTCTCACTTAAGGCTTTGTTCAGATCTTCTTTGCTTCCCGTTTTGGCTACAATTAGGTGATCGCAATGTACAGTACTGGGTACTGCTACACGCTTGCGTCCTGTTGTATCAAATTGAAGCAATGCCATTTGGGCGGTAGCATCCTGCATCGCAACGCGGTCGGGAGCAAAATCCACATAAGCTTTTCCGCGTACAAAATCTTCGATATTCACGCCTTCCCAAAGATGGCTGTAAAGGATTTTTTCAGCGAGGGTCAAAGGGCGACCTAATGTATTACGTGCAGCTTCAACTTTTCCGGGCATTTCTGCGTAACGCTTCCGGATGAGATCGAGATCAAATACCATAGCAAAGAGAGTTTAAAGTGATTTTTTCGCGCTGCGAAGTTACCGAAATATCCTTTTCCGTTTGGATTCGGGATTTGAATAATTAAAGAAATACGTTAAATTTGAGAAGATGAATAAATTAAGACACATAATTGAATCAAACGTATTTGGCGTATGCACCTATCTTGGTGCAAGATTGGGGATATCAACATCCACGATCAGGAAATATTTTATTTACATTTCATTTCTGACGATGGGGTCACCGATTGTACTTTATTTTATTCTGGCCTTTTGGATGAATATCCGCAATTATATCTGGTACAGTAAACGAAATCCGTTACGCTGGCTATAAAAAATCTTTTAACCGGTTACTGCTTCCCGAATTCTTAAAAGTCTTTTCAGTAAATCTTCAAGTTGGTCCAATTGAAGCATATTGGCACCGTCACTTTTTGCATTTGCAGGATTGGGATGAGTTTCAATAAATAATCCGTCGGCTCCTGTTGAGATTGCTGCTGATGCAATGGTGCTGATCATTGCCGGGTTGCCACCGGTCACGCCGGCGTTTTGGTTTGGTTGTTGTAAGGAATGAGTACAGTCCATAATCACAGGCACGCCAATTTCTTTCATCCAGGCAATATTGCGATAGTCGACTACAAGATCTTGGTATCCAAAGGTGTTTCCTCTCTCAGTAAGCATCACTTTTTCATTACCTGCATGTTTTACTTTTTCTACAGCAAACTTCATGGAAGGACCGCTCAGGAATTGCCCTTTTTTAATATTGACAATTTTGCCTGTTGCGGCAGCAGCTTCCAGTAAATCTGTTTGCCGACAGAGAAATGCAGGTATCTGAAGAATGTCAACTGTTCCAGCAGCCCATGCTGCTTCAGGTGCAGTATGGATATCGGTGGTAACAGATAGTTGATACGTTGATTTTATCTCTCGAATCAATGCCATTGCTTCTTCATCTCCGAGTCCGGTAAATGAATTGTTGCTTGTTCGGTTTGCTTTGCGGTAAGAGGCTTTGAAAACATAGGGGATACCTAAGCGAGAACAGATCTCTTTTACTGTTGAAGCAATTTCGTGCATGTTGTCTTTGTTCTCTACTACACATGGACCTGCAATCAGAAAAAAAGATTTCGGGTCGTAGGATGAATGCTTGAAAAGAGGCTCGAGGAAATGGTTCATGGTGCAAATTTACTCATTCTTAAATAAAGGTTACGCGCTATGAGTTACGTGTTACTAGACTCGCAACGCGTAACCCGTAATTCGTAACTACGCCTCAACATACTCACTCAACTCCAGCCATCGCATTTCTTTATCATCAATTTGTGATGAGATTTCAGAAAAGCGATTACTAAGTGTTTGTAATTCTTCATAAGGGAGAGAAGTTTCCTGTAACCGGAGAGTTATTTTTTCTTTTTCGGCACTTAGTGTTTCAATTTCTTTTTGCAGTGTTTCAAATTCACGTTTTTCTTTATAACTCAATCTTTTTTTCTCATTCTGTTTTGTTTCATGAACAAGGGTCTCTTTTGGAAGTGAGTCGGATATTTTTTCGTTTGATGAACTTTCTTTTTTCTCAAGTCTGTATTGAGTAAAATTTCCGGGAAAATCATTAATGACACCATCACCTTCAAACACCAGTAAGTGATCAACTAGTCTGTCCATGAAATAACGATCATGACTCACAATCAGCAAACAACCAGGGTATTCAGCTAGAAATTGTTCAAGAACTGAAAGGGTAGGAAGGTCGAGGTCGTTGGTTGGCTCATCAAGAATGAGGAAGTTTGGGTTTTTGAATAATACTGTGAGTAGATGTAGCCTTCTTTTTTCACCTCCGCTCAGCTTGGAGATATAGGTGTATTGTTTGTCCGGTTCAAACAAAAAGAGTTCGAGAAACTGAGCTGCACTTAATGAGCCACCTTTCTCTAGCGGGAAATTTTCTGCAATCGATTTCACGTATTCAATCACGCGCATATCTTGTTTCAATTGCAAACCCTGCTGAGAATAATAACCGAAAACAATCGTATCTCCGATATTAATTTTACCACTATCAGGA
>JBKDJT010000083.1:0-4842 GCA_046345435.1 Bacteroidota bacterium | reverse complement strand
AATATTTACTGCAGCTTCACCGTAAAGCTGTGCATTTGCTGAGATAATAACATATAAAACTGTATTAATAAGTCCTACTGGATAAACAAGAATATTTTCTTTTTTTGAAAACCAAACACTTGCAATACCGGCTATTACTGCAACTGCTTCAGCCCAACCGGTAGCGAAAAGACCATCTAAAAATTGCCGGTAGAATTCGGAAGGATTCAATTGAATTGTATTAAATTGAATGCTAAAGATAATAGAAGGTTTCAAATCATTTTTTAATTATTAAACCTTAAAAATGAAAATAGCAGTATTGGGAGCCGGTCGTGTGGGAAATGCCATTGCAAGAGATCTTGCGGTTAAACATCATGTAACATCATTTGACAACAGTGATGTTCGCTTAAATGATCTTGTAAAAATAAACCCTGCTATTACTGTTAAGGTTGCAGATCTTTCTCATTTTGAACAATATGCCGGTTGGCTTGCTCCTTTTGAACTTGTTGTACTTGCTGTTCCGGGTTTTATGGGTTATGAAGCTTTACGTCATGTAATACTAGCAGGTAAAAATGTGGTAGACATTTCTTTTTTTCCTGAAGATGTATTGCCTCTTGATCAGCTTGCTAAAGAAAAAGGGGTCACTGCAATTGTCGACTGTGGTGTAGCTCCCGGTATGAGTAACTGGATCATTGGCTATCATCATTTACTTTCTCCTTTAAAGGGATTTGAGATTTATGTGGGAGGATTGCCTCTTCATCCTCTCCCTCCTTATTTTTATAAAGCACCTTTCTCGCCGATTGATGTAGTAGAGGAGTACACTCGGCCTGCTCGATTGAAACGTAAAGGGGAGATCGTTGTATTGCCGGCGCTCACAGAAAGAGAGCTTAAAACCTTTGAAGGTGTTGGAGAACTGGAGGCGTTTAATACAGACGGCCTCAGGAGTTTATTGTATACTATGAAAGATGTGCCCGACCAGATTGAAAAGACTCTTCGTTATCGCGGGCACTTAGATTTAAAGCTTACTTTTCAGCAAAGCGACTTTTTTAAAACGAGCCCGGTAATGGTAGATGGTCATTCTGTAATTCCGCTTCATCTTACAGCACAGCTTCTGATAGATCAGTGGAAGGCAGCACCTGAAGAGCCGGAACTGACCGTGATGCAGGTGGTGTTACATTTTGCAGATAAAACAATTCAATATGATCTGCTTGATTATTATGATACGGTAAACAAAGTTTCTTCTATGGCAAGAACAACGGGTTATACCTGTACTGCAGCGGTACAGCTGCTTGCAGAAGGCTTGTTTCAGAAGAAAGGGGTATTCCCACCCGAGCTGGTTGGGCCGGAGAAAGGATGCTTCACGTTTGTTCTCAACTATCTCAAAGAAAGAAAAGTGAATTGGCGTTGTTCGGAGGAATAATTGTTATTCTGCCTCGGCTACCACTTCCTCTACTTCGGGAATCATTCTTTTCATCATTCCTTCAATGCCGGCTTTGAGCGTGATCATTGAAGACGGACAACCACTGCAGCTGCCCTGTAACATCAGGTTTACTTTCCCGTCTTTAAAACTCTTAAACTGAATGGCGCCGCCATCCATTTCTACTGCGGGTTTTACGTAGTTTTCAAGAATATCCTGTATCCGTTTTACGATATCTGCTTCATCGCCGCTGAAGACAACTTCTTCTTTGGGCTTTTCCTGAATTTTAGAATCATCAATAACAGATTTGCCTGCTTCAAGGTATTCTTTCAGAAACTGACGAATTGAAGGGATTACCTCCTGCCAATCTGTATCCTGTGAATCGCGAGTAAGTGTTACAAAATTACTGGCGATAAAAACTGCTTTTACAAATGGGAAGCCGAACAACTCCTGCGCAAGTGGAGAAGCCTCAGCAGTTCCGGGCTCGGGGAAATCTATGCTTTTGCCGGGGTAGAGGAGTTTATTCGCGACAAATTTCATGGTCTCCGGATTTGGAGTCATTTCTGTATAAATACTGATTATTGTGTTACCTGTCTGCATCATAATTATTTCAATTGTGAAAAGATCTGCAAAATTAACAAGTTTTAGGAGGTAAAGTTGTATTGTTTAGGAATGATAATTCCCCTTTGTAGTTTATTTGGCACTCAGTTTGTACTACCTTTAGCAATAAAAAATTTTATCCGATGCTTAATCCTAAAATTGAGAAAGCCTTAAACCAGCAGATTCAGCTGGAGGCGGAGTCTTCACAAATCTACCTTGCTATGGCTTCATGGGCTGAAGTGCAGGGGTATGAAGGTATTGCCACCTTCCTTTTTAAACACAGCGATGAAGAGCGCATGCACATGTTGAAATTACTCAAGTTTGTAAATGAGCGTGGCGGTCATGGTCTGGTGCCGGCGTTGAAACAGCCTTCTGTTAAATACAAGTCTGTAAAGGAGTTGTTTCAGGATGTGTTGAATCATGAAATTCTGGTGAGCAATGAAATTAATAAGTTGGTTGATATTTGTTTGAAGGAGAAAGATTATACAACCCATAATTTTCTTCAGTGGTACGTAAGTGAGCAGATTGAGGAAGAAGCTTTGGCTCGTAAGATCATGGATAAATTGAAAATGATCGGAAATGACTCTGGAGGATTGTATTTCTTCGACCGCGATATTGCAGGGATGGCTGCAACGGAAGAAGGTGAATAAGAGATGGGAAGACCGGTAGACCGGTAGACGGAAAGTCGATATTCGCTAATCGTTATTCGAAAAACGATAGACGAAAAACGAAGAGAAGTCCTTTTATCAAAAAAATTATGAACAGAGAAATTCACGGCTGGTTTAGTCCGGCACTTCAGAGAGAGATGCCTGTCGCAGTTTACGGGCATTATGGCTTTGCCTTGCTGATGATTCCAACGGCTGCAGCTGATTATCTTGAATATGAACGTTTTCAGATGATGGATGTAATGCGTCCGTGGATTGAATCAGGAAAACTGAAAGTATACAGTGTTAACAGCATCAATACAGAAAGCTGGATGCACCCCTCAATGCAGGGAGAACATAAGGCTATTCGTCACAATCAGTTTAATGAATACATTTTCAATGAGGTAGTGCCTTTCATCCGAAACACATCATCTCCGGAAACACCCATCTATGTCAGCGGTGCTTCTTTTGGTGCTCTTCACAGCATGAATCTGTTTTTAAAACGCCCCGATCTGCTGAATGGTGTTCTGGCAATGAGCGGAGTGTATGAACTTACTGAATACACAAAGGGTTTTTGGGACGAGCAGGTTTATTACAACAGCCCGATGCATTATATGCCAAATTTAGCAGATCATCACACTCTCGAACAGATTCGCAGAAGTCCGCATATTCATATTCTTTCCGGAAGTGGATCTCATGAAGATCCTGTAAACAGCGCCCGTTTTGCCAGAATATTATACGACAAGGGAATTACCTACAACCTTGATATCTGGGGTGAGGAGTGGCCTCATGACTGGAATACATGGAGAAAGATGATTCCGCAATACCTTGAGTATAAGTTCTGACCAAAAAAGTTTCAAAGTCATTTTAAAACTTTGAAACTTTGTTATTGATATCAAATCAGAAATTGAAGATACTCATTGGTAAACCAACACCCTCATACCCGTATTTAATTTTCCGTTCTTGATAAATAATTTCATCTCCCTTTGTGGTATCCTTCTTTTCTTTTTCCTTGCTTTCAGCAGGCGTTTCAATTTTATCTGCTAACTTTTCTAATCCGTTTTCTGTCATTACATAAATCACACCGGGTTCATATTTTGAATGTTCTTCAAAGATGATTATACCAAATTCATCATCATCCTTTTCTCTTTTAACATCAATATGATTTAGTCTTTCAGTAAGTCTTTTGTCAAAAACGATTTTTTTGCCAACAGGGAGCTGAAGGACAGCTTCTATGTTTTGGGAGCGAAATTGATCCTTCCTTGCAATACTGATTGAGTAATCCAAATCAACCATGTTCTCTGCAACTTTAATTTTATGATTGATGTTTTTTGCTTTTTCCTCGGCTTCTTTAGCTGTGGCGCCATAGCTGATTTTTCGATAAATCACACTTGAATTAGCATCTGCTGACTTAATAACTTTTAGTTCAACATTATTATAATACAAGCTGTCCTCTGTTATATTAAAATCTACTTCTTCTCCTTCTACATCAATCCATGAATATAAACCACTGTATTCTAATGAAGGCTGACTGGTTGTGATGCGAAGAATGGAGTCGGCAGCTGAAGGAACAGCAGTTGTTGTTGATATTTCTTTCTTATGTGAGAAATCGCTTACAGTTGAACTGATTAAGTAGAAAAATGAAATCCATCCGATGGTCCATAGTGATGCGAAAACATAACTCAGATAATTCTTAGAAGATTTTACACCTGCAATTTTTCGAACGATCCAGATGACAATTGAAATTGCCGGAGTTAAGAAGAAAAAAATGATTGTGCCCCAGAAGGCCCATATCTGCGCATTTTCGGAAAAAGCAATATCACTCATTGGCGACACCACAACAGAAGCAATTGTAAGTGCGGTGAATGTCATTAGAAAGATAAAAGCAAAAGCACCAATAAAGATCCAGAAAATCACTTTAAAAAACATGCCTATTATATGCATTAATCGATTCCCAACAGAGCCTGCATTGCTACTAATTTTTTGACTGAGCATTCCGGCTGTTGCCCTTGCTTCTTTGCTCATTTGCTCTGCTCCCGATTGCATCTGTTTGCCGACATTTCCCAATCTTCCTTTTACACCCTGCATCTCATCCTGTACAGCTGATTTAATACTGCTTACATTAATTTTATCACCACGCATCTGCATCTTTTCAGTTGCTGTTCTGGCTACCGGCAGCACAATCCATAGGATGATATAGGT
>JBKDJT010000082.1:0-3031 GCA_046345435.1 Bacteroidota bacterium | reverse complement strand
TTCTAATTCTGACACAGAAAAGAAAATCGATGAACTTGAAAGCAAGTTAAAAAAACAGGATGAACTAATTCAACAGCAAAAAATAGAATCATTAGAAAGTGAAATTGAAAAGAAAGATGCTGAAATTAAGGCAATAAAATCAAAAAACAAGTCAGCTTTCTATGCGCAAGGCAGCGGTTTATATCCTCAAACTTCAATGAGGTACTTGACTTATTCAGATATTTCTCATTTAAACAGTTATGAACTCAAAATAATGAGAAATGAAATATTTGCGAGACATGGTTATATTTTTCAGACGAGAGACATGTCTGATTATTTTAATGCTCAAAATTGGTATAGGCCATTGTTTAATGATGTTTCTTCAAAACTTAGTGAAATTGAGAGGACTAATGTGAAGTTTATAAAGCAGTATGAGTGATTATTATGATTTTGTAATCTTTGAAGCTCCTCTATAAGACAAAAAAATTTATTATTTACGCATGAAGAATATTATTTTATTGATATCTATCTTCCTGTCTTTTAACGGTTTTGGACAGTTAATCAATAATCTTGACTTTAAAAACGGAATTGCAAAATTTAAAACAGGAGATGATATTTCAAAATATAAGAATTACTTAACTCCTGTAACAACTCGGTTTAATACAAGTAATCTGCAAGTGTATAAGTACACAAAAGGAGATGTAACTCATATTTACGGTGTAGATATAAATCAAATAAACTTATTTTTTTGTAAAAATAAATTACAAATGATACAGTTAGAACTAGGACTAGGGGTTGAAAAATCTGCACAGTTTACCGAGAGTGAATTTAAGTTATTAAAAAATAAGTTCATCAATAATTTTGGCGTATTTCAAAAAGAACAGTCTGTAAATAATGAAGAAGATACAGGGGGTATGCTTTTATGGGATGCATCCATTATAAGACTAGAGCTTATATGGCTAAAGAATTATCAGGATCAGTTTTATGGAGGCTACATTTTATTAAAGAATAAAAATATTGAACATAAGTGTAATCTAAGTGATTTTTAAAAATCACTATCTATTCTCAACAAATAAATATGTAATTCTATACCTGCAGGGTGCTATATGTAACAAATCCTACGAGCAGAATCACCCCCGGGAGCCTATAGCAAACTCAGAGGTATAAATATATTTAAATGTCACAAATCAACTTAGTAAAGAGGATGAAGATACGTTTCGGCTAAAAATAAATAAAAATGTTTTATGGTATAGCCTTAATAAAGAAGTATATTTAATTACCTTTTTTATAATAAGTTAAATATTATATGGACTTTTTTCAAAAAAATAATTTCCCGGCAAGCGACAGTTTTAGGATTGAGAGAAGAAATGATGATATTCTCCTTTTGTATGGGAAAGCACTAATTGGGTATGGGAAATATGACTCTTCTTTTAATGATGACAAAATGTATTTTTCTGATTTCAAAAATGACATTAAGGTCAAAAAATTAGATAAGAAATTGCTCAATTATGGTTTGTTTTTTCTTATAACGAACGATGCGATTTGGTTTTGCACTTGTAATAACGCTTTAATTTTTGGAAAGAGGCAATCTGATATTACTTATTTTGAAGAAGCGCTGATTAATTTTAAGAAGCAATACGAAAAAAGAGACTTAATATCGCTATTCATATTTTCATTGCCTACCTTTTTATATATGGCACTTTTTTTTATGGGGTTTGTTGAAAGTAATATTTTTCACTGGATCTTTCTGTCTTTTTGGAATTTATTTGGTTTATATGTTAAGCCTGTTCACCTATTTTAATTTATTTAAGTCAAGCGGTTCACGCATCTAAAATGCAGTAAAGAATAATCTGCGCCCCACGTAAGTCGCTGTATGAGTATGAATCACTGTGTTTAGTGAAAACACGAACCACACCCGATGGCTCTGATCTCAAGTTTAAAATAATAAATTACACAAGCGTTCCACTCAGTATTGGCATCTTTTTACATACAAAACATGTATTATTCACCACCAGTCATTATGATATTAGTTGACGCGGAGCAAAGGATCGCATTTGACTTTAATAAATCAATTTTTATTTTTAATTTCTGTTCCAAAACAGTTTTTAGAGGGAACAAAAAATAATGTTTGTTTTCAGGACTCATACTAAAATCGCCATAAAAAGTAACTGTCTTTTTAATTTCTTTATATAGTACATTGTTTTTTAATGCGGTAAACCTAATTGTTAATACCTCATTGGGCTTGATTTTGCCTTTCAGCTTATTATAATCAACTTCTGCTGTTATATAAAAATCATCAAAGAATTCATTCCAAAATAGAATTCCATTTTTACCGTCATCCAGTTCGCTTTCTTCATTAAGTCTAAATCCTCCACTTTGATCATCAAAATTATAAACCCGAATATTTAATCCATTTGTTTGAGCATATGAGTTATGAAAAGAAAATAAAATGACAAGAATAACCAGATATAGTTTCATAAAAATATTTTAATGTGTACCAAATTTATATCTTTTAATCACTCCTACACTCCAATTCGTGTCCGCACTAACCGGAATAGAGTGGATTAGCGAGATCTGTTATCTGTTGTCTGTTGACGGTTAGTAGTGTCTATTGTATTTCGCACAAGCGTATTGAGATTATCTCGCTTCGCTCGGTGATCACTGAATGGGGGGCTTCAACCCAAAACCATTGTCGGCACTTCGTGCCTGGCATTTTTATTATTCGGATTTCGCACAAGCAAGCTTGGCTTATCCTCAAAATAAAAATGCCCCTGGCGGGGCAATGGTTTTTTGTTGGCGTAGACGGCGAAACTACAATTAGGGCAATTTGGCTATTTTCTTAACTACTTTAAAATCAATAAAAAATGTCTGAAAATCAATACAGTAAAGGATTTCATGAGTTTTATCAAAATTGAAAGAACTTGAATGAAATTGAATTTGATGGGCTAAATGTGGGCTAAAATTCGCAATTTTTAACCTAAGGCCTAAGAATTATTTTCTGATGATTCAGTAATTTTTGGTTTTAGACGCTTACTTTTTCAAAGGCTGAATC
>JBKDJT010000081.1:0-2996 GCA_046345435.1 Bacteroidota bacterium | reverse complement strand
ATGACTACCAATAAGGAATAACAGAAGTAACATGAGATCCAAAGGGAAAGTCACCTCATTGTATAGTAGAAGTTGAAGGCATCTCAAAATTTATATTGATTATCTAAGATTTGTTTACATTACATTTATATTTGTTTAAGAAATGCAAATCCTGCCTCCCAGCCGAACGCCGGTTTATGTGCAATGTGATAATTGTTGTCGTAGACCCCGTAGTTAGCATAATTGAATTTGTTTTTTGGATTGAAGGAACGATAGCTAAGAGTAGCAGAAAGATATACAAGAAAACCTTTCCGTTTTTTCAATTTTGGATTGCCCAAACCCTCCTGGTCTTTTTCTGTTTGCTTTGAATTGGTAATATTTTTGTTTTCTTGATCATTTCTATTTGTAATCAGATTTGTTGCTATACCCGTCAGTTTAGTTGGTGCTATGGTATAAGCTGTAATCATCGGATCATAAACATGAATGCTTTTTTGTAAAGAAATAGAAGATGCCTGTGAAACAGTACTGCTTTCAGATGTTAATACGCCGATAGGTTCAATTCTTTTATAGGAGAAATACTTGTCAGGTATATCATTCTTTAAGTAGTTGCTTTTTAGTGCAGATTTTGTATTTACTAAAAGTTTATGAACAGTAGTCTCTTGTTTCTTAGAAATGGATGTTGAGCAAGTGGTATAATTATCATTTGACAACGAGATAGTTAGCATCAAAAAGGTGAGGAGTAAAACATGTCTTTTGAAGAACATGGTTCTTTTTGCCTGTACGGGTAAAGAAGCTTCAATTTTTTCCCACAACTCACCTGATGGCCGCATGATATAAGCCTGGATACGCTCTTTTAGTTCTTGTTCAAAAAAATCTGATCCGGACATGTTTATCAGTTTAGACGGAGATTTTTGTTTTCAGTTGTTGCCAGCTGCTGAGTTGTTTAGGATCCAGGATGATGTTCTTGCTGATTAACAAATTTTCAAGAAGTTTTTTCGCTCTGTTATACTGCGATCTGCTTGTAGATTCTTCTATTTCAAGCAAATCCGCAATTTCACGATGAGAATATCCTTCCAGTGCATAAAGATTCAGTACGGTTCTGTATCCCGGCGGCATCGCACCAATACATTCAATGATTTCTTTGGCTTGAACGATAGAGGGAATTGAATCTGCCTTCGATAAAAGATATTCAGCCTGTGTGATCTCTACGCAGTCGTTGAATTTTTTTTGCTTCTTCAGCTGGTTGATACATGTGTGAACAATCACTTTTCGGATCCATCCTTCAAAAGATCCTTTTTGCTGAAACTGATGAATTTGCGAAAAAATACGCAACATACTTTCCTGAAGCATATCCTCGGCATCCTGTTTATTGCCAGCATAGCGATAGCAAACAGCAAACATTTTTCCACTATAACGATCATAAAGTGCTTTCTGCGCAGTAGGTTCTTGCTGTATACAACCGTTAAGTATTGATTCTTCTGTCATAAATCGTATTTCTAATTTACGCAAAAAACAGTTTTCATTCTTTTTTTTCAATGATTTATATCAGTACAAAAGCAAAAACGGAGTCAAATCAGATTGATCGACTCCGTTAACATGATTAAAACCTTAATTTATTTTTGGAATTAGTTTAAAGCATATGCCTCAGACAAAAAATAATATTCCTGCCCGGTGCTGAAAAACCGGAAGAAAATGTTCTGTAGTTGCGGTCAAAAATGTTCTCGACAGCCAGTTGAAGCTCAAACTTTTTATATAAAACAAAAGATGTGCGAAAGTTTAATGTATACCAGGCCGGCGTTCCCTCACTTGTGGCATATTGAGGGTTGTCTTCTCCGTCTGCATTGTACTGATCAAGATATTTCCATCCGTTATACAAAGCAAAAAGCTCTGCTCTTTTATTCTTATTCTGATATACAATACTGGTTTTCCCGAAGACAGGTGGAATATGATCGAGCGGTTTTCTTTCTACTTTTCTTTTCGCAAGCAAAAATGATCCGTCAGGCTGCTTTTCATATACATTAGAAAATTTTCCGGGATCAGTTTCAAAAAATCCTCTTGTGTAGTTAATGGTAGTGCTGATAGTCCATTGATTGAATGTTGCAAAAACCGAGGCTGTAAAACCATAGAGATAGGCTTTGTTTGCATTGGTATTGGCAAGCACCTGGGATTTCACACCATTGTATAAAATGGAATCTTGCCCATTAAAAAGAAAAGGAGCTTTTACCAGTGCATCCCTGAACCAGGTATAAAATCCGCTGGCTTCAATACGCACCAACGAACCCAACTGTTGGCTGATTCCCAAATCAATGTTATAGGTTCGTTCCGGTTTGATATCAGGATTTGGAACAACCACCTGGCGGATATTCCCTGTTGTGCCAGATTCAAAAATCTTCGCTAAATCATCAATATTCGGCACCCTGAAACCGGCAGAAAAATTAGTTGAAAGTTTTGTCTGAGCTTCCGGCAAATAAACTAGCCCAATATTCCCGGTTAAAGCGGTATTTCTTTGTTGAATTTCTGTATAAGGAAGGTTTCGGAATGTGTTGTCGGCAATACTTGAATACAGTGAACTGTATTGCAATCTTACTCCGTCATTTAAGATGAATTTTTTGTTCTTGAACTTAAAAATATGTTGTGCAAACAAACCGAAATTGTTCATCCTGTTATCACCATTAGGATATCTTGTATCCACCAGATTTGAAACAGCTCCTGTATTGACATTTGTAATCGTACCGCTTGATGTAAGAAAATTTAATTGACCGTCAATACCTGTTGTTAATTCATGATTATGCCACTTCTTACGGATATCAAGGATATAACCTGCTACTTTGACACTTTCTACTCGGGATTCTTTATTTAATGCTCTATACTGCCTTTGCACCCTGCTTTCTTCTATGTCTTGATAGTTTAAGTTCAGTGTTAAAGCATCGAATAAACTTGTTTTTTCTATGTTTAGTTCATAAGAGGTTAATAATCTTTTTTGCGGACCATAATACCATTCTGCCCATCTCAAGGTG
>JBKDJT010000080.1:0-3013 GCA_046345435.1 Bacteroidota bacterium | reverse complement strand
GGCTGTTGCTCATGCAAACGGCAAGGTAAAGAGAACGTTCACGCAGATATGGTATCTGCGGGTTGCTCTCGATCATGAGAGGAATTACTTCGGAACGGACTTCCGTGTCAAAATAGTTTTCAACAAATCGTTTCTGTTCTTTATTTAGTTTTTTCTCTGTTACCAGAAATATTTTTTCTTTCCGTAGGTCTTGCTGAACGTGGTGCCAGATACGGTTGAATTCACTTTGTTGTTCAAGTACTGTCTCCTGTATTTGTTCAAGTATTTGACCGGGATTTTTTTCAAGATGCATTTTATGCTGCACTTTCTCTTTTAGCGCTGCCATTCTCTTCAGTGTGGCAACCCTTACTCTGAAAAATTCATCGAGGTTGTTTGAAAAAATACCAAGAAAGCGCAGCCTCTCCCGCAATGGTACACGAGGATCATCGGCTTCCTGTAAAACGCGAGCATTAAAAGAAAGCCAGCTAATATCACGGAAGTTTGTTTTGATAGATGGTTTTATCATATAACAACATTCCTGCAAATGTACCTTACGCTGATAAACTGAAATGTTAAGTTTTGTAGTATTCCAATTGTATTGTTTAGAGGCCGGTAATTTTATCAATCAGATTTGTTGAAGATTTACCTGGTATCAGCGGAATGATTTCCACTTTTCCACCTGCTGCCATCACTTCATTTGCACCAACTATGGTTTCAATGGAATAATCACCGCCTTTTACGAGTACATCGGGTATGATCTTTTTTATAAGTTCAAGTGGCGTGTCTTCTTCAAAAACTATTACCGCATCAATCATCTCCAGTGAGGAAAGTATTTCTATTCTGTCTTCCGTGCATTGAACAGGTCTCGCTTCTCCTTTTAATCTTTTAACAGAAGCATCACTATTGACACCAACAATTAAAATATTACCAAATGAAGCTGCGTGCTTCAATGTATGAATATGCCCGGCATGCAAGAGATCGAATACTCCATTGGTGAAAACAATTTTTTTTGAAGCAAGCTTCCATCTTTCTTTCCATTGAAGAAGAGAATGTTCGTCTAAAATTTTTCTCTCAAGGTATTGAATAACTTTCATGGTAAAAGTTGTTGGTTGTTGGTTATTTGTTGTTGATTAATGGCGGTTTGTTTATGGGCTACCAATAACCGATAACTCCTAACCGCCAACTATTTTATTTCTGTTTACAATTGGTAGTAACACAAAGCAAATAAGACCGGTTATTAATACAATGCCCATTTGAGCAATCCATAATATCCAGCCAAATGCATACCCAAGTGCTTCTCCGATTCCATAAAGCAGTAATGTCTTTTGTACCGCATACTGGTAGGAGCCGAGTCCCCCCTGTGTTGGAACAAGCATACCCAGGCTTCCGAAACTTAGTACTGATAAAGCAACTGTAATACCGAGACCCTCTGTTTCTTTTAGCGCATAAAAACCTATTTGAATACTTAATAAATAAAGTATCCAGATTAAAACTGAATGTAAGATGAAAAGATTTTTACGCGGCACATTGCGGATACTTAATAGCCCGTCATAAACACCTTTAAGCACTAACTTTAATTTTAAGAACCAGTTTTTCTGTCTGAACTTTTTAAATAATATATAAAGAACAACCATTACAATTAAAACAGCTGCTATAAAAATGAATAATCCTTTTGTATTCATATTTTCTCCGGGTGAACCGGTTATCATATGAAATAAAGCAAGAGCATAACTGCCTACAACTTCTGCCTGCAATAAAATGGTGATGAAAGTAACAATCACCAAACAGATCATGTCGACCGCTCTTTCTGCAACAATGGTGCCTACCAGTTTTTCAGGTGGTATCTTCTCATAGCGGGAGAGAAGTGTGCATTTTAGAATTTCACCAAGACGTGGCACTGCCAGATTGCTCATATAGCCAATCATGACCATGCTGAACAGGTTGAAATTTGTTGCATGGTATCCCATTGAATTGATTAATAGTTTCCAGCGTATTGCTCTCAGGTAATGACTAAGCAGAAGAGTTATAAAAACCGGCAGTATTACCCAATAGCGTGCATGAGCGAAAGCATTTTTGATTTCATTCCATCCTTCTTCACTGATGTTTTTGCCCATCCACCAAACGAGACCGATTCCCAGTCCGCTAAAAAATAAAACTTGTAATATGGTGCGCAAACGTTTTCGGAGCATAACTTAGATCCGAAAGTTAAGTCAAAGTTTGTTCCCTTCCTTAGGAAATACAAGTACTGGCTGAAATGACTTTGCTTGTTCAAAGGGTATGGAAGCATAAGAAAGAATAATCACCGTATCGCCAACTGCGCCATGACGTGCAGCAGGACCATTAAGGCAGCATACGCCACTACCACGCTTCCCTTTGATGAGATAGGTTTCAAGACGGTTGCCATTATTAACATTCACTACCTGAATTTTTTCAAACTCAACCATGTTGGCTGCCTCTATCAATTCTTCATCTAGTGTGAGGCTTCCGATATAATGCAGGTTGGCCTCTGTTATGGTTGCTCTGTGTACTTTCGACTTTAATATTTCAATCAACATGCGGCGAAATTAGTATTATTTGTTTTTATGACATATCAAGACAGGAGAGAAATGTTGTCAATTAGTCGTACTGAACCTATTTTAGCTGCTATTAAAACGTGAAGCTTTTCTGACCTGCTGATATCAGATACCGGTAAAAGCGTTTTTGCGTCTGCGATTTCTACATAATCAACCTGAAAACCCTCTTGTTCAAGTGATAAAATAACTTTTTCTTTCAGTGCTGTAATCTCATCGTTGTGGATATTTTTTTTCAGTTCATTTAAGCATTGATAAATAGCAGCTGCTTTTTTTCTTTGAGCATCCGTCAGTCTTGCATTACGACTGCTCATGGCAAGGCCGTCTTTTTCCCGCATGGTGGATCCGATAATCAATTCAGTTTTTGCAGTGCGATTTGTAAGTTCCAGCAATTTAGAAATCACCATACATTGCTGGTAATCTTTTTCACCCAGACAAAGAGTATGAGGATTTACTATTGTGAG
>JBKDJT010000079.1:0-2603 GCA_046345435.1 Bacteroidota bacterium | reverse complement strand
CACCTATATTTCGCCTATTAAACCTTGTATAACAAGATAAACGAAGATTTGACATATTTGGCGTCTTTCTTTTATCGAAAATCATTAATTGATTATCAAGGAACTGCTGAGGGCTGCTATTGATATAGCCATAGTTGGTATCCGCACAAACCACTTTACCCCGGTTAGTGAAAACATGAACCGGGGCATTAATGCCTAAAAAAACAGATGGGATCGTTTTAATTTGAAAGGAACCAACAACGAATAACTAGCAACAAACAACCTTAGTAGCCTCGCCTAGAATCGAACTAGGATCTGGAGCTTCGGAAACTCTTATACTATCCATTGTACTACGAGGCCAAAAAATTCCGCCCTGAAAAACAGGGCGGAACAAAGCAAATTTATGATAAAAAATTAGATCGTTTCAACTTACCACTCAAAGGTTGCACCTGCCTGTATCATCAATGGAATACTGTTAAACCCTCGAAGGTCAAAGAACTTTCTGTTGGTTAGGTTTTGTCCGTCTACAAAAAACCGTATCCATTCTTTCGGCTTGTAATCGAGATAAGCATTGATGAGCCAATAGCTACTCAAAGACAAATCCTTGGATGCAAATCCTCCGGTATCAAAACGATCGCTGACATATCTGGCTGATATATTCAATGAGATTTTAGATATAGGTTGATAGCTGATGGTCCCGTTTAATTGATGTCTGGGCCGCCGCAACAAATAATTGTATGAGGTATCATTAAAAGTTACCCTGCTTTGAGTATTGTCGCTTCCTGTCACGAATGTATAGTTACCACTCACCTGTAATGCAGAACAGATTTTTAAAACACCTTCATATTCAATTCCTCTCACAATCTGTCTGTTGAAGTTGAAGTATTTATAGTTGATGTAGTCAAAATCCATCCCGTCGTTGATCTCTCTGTAAAATAAGACAACTCGTTGTTTCGTTTTAGTCGTTTTATATTCTGAACCTATTTCATAATTGATGCTTTTTTCAGGGTTCAAATCATTATTCCCAAATGAAGAGAACAATTGATAAAGACCGGGTGCTTTAAATCCTGTTGCAATACTTCCAAATAAACGAAAGTTGTTATTAAACGCATAGGTAGGGTTGAAGGTAAAAGTTTCATTACGGCCATATCGATTATGCTGATTTGCGCGTCCGCCAATTTCAAAATGAAATTTTTGTTTTGGGCCGGCATACATGATGGATGTGTAAAGCGAAGTCTGACTTACAGAGGTATCCGGGAATGTTTCTTCATAAGGCCCAAAGCTACTGACTGAAAAAAACCTGCTGTTATAAATACCATACCGATGATCAAATCCCTGAAGAAGCGTAAAGCCTGCCCCAAGGCGAATGGTTGCAAATACTTCTCCGAAATGACTCCTGCTGTAATAACTCTCTTCCATGTATTTAGAAAATCCGGATATGCTCCCGCTGTCATTCAGAAAATTACGACGATGCTGACTATACTGGTAATTGGCCGTTACATTTATTCCCTTGCCTGTATAGTGTAGTCCGGCACCTGTTGTTACATTTCTGTTGTTAATGGTAAAATCCTTATCATCTCTGAAAACTCCGCCGTCAACATCACTTTTGTAACCACTATACTGAAAGAAACTTCGAAAGGATAATTGCTTATTTGCTTGGTAAGTAACGGAACCGGATGCAAGCTGACCTTTATAACCATCTCTGTCAAAATCCTGATTTTTACTGCTGTCATAAGCTGCAGAAAAACCTCCTGTACGAATACCGGTCAGTCTTGTCTGATAACTGAACTTTCCTTTCTGTCCATACGCCTGTACATTTCCTCTGAATGTGTTGTAATTTCCTGCACTCAAAGTTGATTTGACAGCAAGTGGTTTATTGATATCTTTTTTAACAGTGATGATATTAATCACGCCCGTTACTGCATCGCTTCCATACAAAGTTGATTGTGCTCCGCGTGCAATTTCAATACGTTCAACATCGTTGACCGACATAAAATTCAAATCAAATTCATTGTTGATGAATGATGGATCACCAACAGGAATTCCATCTAACAATACAAGAACGCGTCCGCTGTTTGCACCACGCATATACACCGTTTGCACAGTGCCGGCATTGTTTAATGCACCGTTGATGGTAATGCCTGCTTGCTCATTTAATACCTGCGACAGTGTTCTACCCTGACTTCTTTGTAAAATTTCTTTACCGATTACAGTAACAACTTTTCCGGTTTGTGATTGCTTTTGCTCCACTCGATTAGCTGTAACAATAACTTCATCCAAATTGTTTGCGCTTGTGTCTTTTTGCGCATGTAAGTAACTGCTGAAACATACAGCAGTCACAAAAAATAACAGCTTCTTCATATTGAAAAAGGTTTTTAAGGTGACTGCCTCCGATTAAAAAGAGAAATGAATGACCGCAATGTTTCCCATTTAGGGAAGAAGGAGATCCTGCATTTCATGCTTTTCACCCGAAAGCAAAATAAATGTTTCTGTGCTGGCAGGTCTTCTGGCTTTCCCGGCTTCTGAACATCCTTCCCGTCTGTATGCATCCAGACAGTGGTTTATTTGGTTCAAAAGCTGGCCATTCGGCATCGGGATTTACAGCTACGGGGATAGCGCCGGAC
>JBKDJT010000078.1:0-2534 GCA_046345435.1 Bacteroidota bacterium | reverse complement strand
GAATGTTATTAGTTGTTGGCGAAGTCCGCCTGCTTCGAAGAAGCGGGCGGATTATTTGTTATTGGTTGTTAGTATAAAAAAAGAGTATGTAATCATGAAGAAAGAAGTCATCATCATAGGAGCGGGATTAGTAGGGTCTCTGTTATCGATTTATCTAAGCAAGCGTGGATATCTCGTTCGTATTTACGAGCGCAGAGGCGATATGCGTAAGGAAGCGATGAGTGCAGGCCGGTCGATTAATCTTGCGATGAGTGACAGAGGATTACTTGCATTGGAAAAAGTAGGATTGGCAGATGCGATCAGAGAAATTTCAATTCCGATGCATCGCAGGGCTATTCATCATATTGATGTCACAATGGCTTATCAGCCTTACGGTAAAGAAGGACAGTTTATCAATTCTGTTTCGCGTGGCACATTGAATAAACGATTGATGGATCTTGCTGAGGAACATGGTGTAGAAATATTTTTCAATCATCGTTGCAGTTCGATCAATTGGTCAACTAAAGAAGTATTCTTTGATGATACAGATAATGATGAACAGGTGAAAGACAAGGCAGATCTGATTTTCGGTTCGGATGGAGCTTTCTCGGCTGCACGTATGCAGCATATGACGCAGTTCGACCGTTTCGATTATCATCAGTTTTATATTGATTGCGGGTACAAGGAATTGACCATTCTTCCCAATGAAAATGGGGATTTTGCTATGGAGATCAATGCGCTGCATATCTGGCCGCGTAAAGATTACATGCTGATCGCTTTACCGAATTTGGATAAAACCTTTACCTGTACGTTGTTTTTTCCTTTTGAAGGCCCGGCTTCTTTTGATAGATTAAAAACAGAAGAAGATGTGCGTCAGTTCTTTGAAGAAAATTTTCCGGATGCCGTGCCATTGATGAAAGATTATTTGCATGAGTTTTTTCACAACCCGACGTCTTCACTGGTAACTGTGAAATGCAGTCCCTGGATACGTGGTGATTATTTTGCATTGATAGGAGATGCGGCGCATGCCATTGTGCCTTTCTTCGGACAGGGGATGAATTGTGGGTTTGAAGATTGCAGGGTGTTGGATGAGTTGATGGGTACATACGGAGAAGATTGGACAAAGATTTTACAGGAATATCAACGTTTAAGAAAACCTGATGGCGATGCCATTGCAGATTTGGCTGTTCAGAATTTTGTGGAGATGCGTGATAAGACAGCTGACCCGAAATTTTTATTACAGAAAAAAATTGAAGCCAGGTTGCATGACAAATATCCAGATAAGTGGGTGCCTGCATATTCTCTGGTAACATTCAGTCCGCATGTACGCTACAGCGACGCATTGGAAAGAGGAAGAAAGCAGGATGCGATTATGCAGGATGTCATGAAGCATTCAGACATTGAAAGGATCTGGGATGATGATGAGCTGCACAGAAGTATTGTTGGGTATTTGGGTTAGTAGTTGGCAGTTATCCGTTATCAGTTAGCGGTTATCTGTTATCCGTGTAGATAACAAGTTTTAAAACCATCAACTAATATCGAACAACCAACAACCTTTATTACTTTTGCACCATGACCCGCGCGCAACTGATCGAACAAATTAGAAAGAAAAATTCCTATCTCTGTGTTGGCTTGGATACGGATATCCAAAAGATTCCCTCGTATTTACTTACAGAAGAAGATCCTGTTTTTGCTTTTAATAAGGCTATTATTGATGCTACGAATAATTACTGTGTAAGCTATAAGATCAATACTGCATTTTATGAAGCAATGGGAGTGAAGGGTTGGGAAACAATGGAGAAGACAGTTCGTTACATCCCTGATACTCATTTCAAGATTGCAGATGCAAAGAGAGGGGATATTGGAAATACATCTGAGCAATATGCCCGTGCTTTCTTCGAAACACTCCCTTTCGATTCCATCACCGTTGCGCCATATATGGGAGAAGACAGTGTAAAACCTTTTTTACAACATTCCGGCAAATGGGCCATTGTACTCGGACTAACATCAAACAAAGGTGCTGCAGATTTTGAATTACAGCAACTACTATCAACTAACGGTGAAGCACACCTTAGACCAAAGTGCCTGTATGAGAACGTTTTGGAGACTGTATCAAAATGGGGGAACCCCGAAAATCTCATGTTTGTGGTAGGTGCCACACAGGCTGAAGAATTTACCAACATCAGAAGCATTATCCCCGATCATTTTCTGCTGGTGCCTGGTGTTGGTGCGCAGGGTGGAAGTTTGAAAGATATTTCTGAAAAAGCAATGAATTCGGATGTGGGTATACTCGTGAATGTAAGCCGCGGAATTATCTATGCATCCTCCGGAAATGATTTTGCAGAAGCGGCAGAAAGAGAAGCAAAAAAATATGCCGAGGAAATGAAGTTGTATTTGAATGAAAAGTAACCGGTTATCGGTTAACTGTTAACAGCTAACAGCCAACTGATAGCAGCTAACTCACTTAAATTCTTTCATAACAACATTCACAACTTTCTCAGCCCATCTTTTATAATCCTTTCCTGAAGGATGTAGCTTGTCACCTGTCAATAGCG
>JBKDJT010000077.1:0-4613 GCA_046345435.1 Bacteroidota bacterium | reverse complement strand
CCCAGAATTTCACACCGGGGAACATTGATTCCACCGCTTCCGCCATCAGGTGAGCGCTCGAATGCCAGAATGTACTTTTTGCATCCTGGTCATCCCATGTCAGCAATTGCAATGCACTATCCCGCTCAAGTGAACGCGTTGCATCCCACACTTCTCCGTTTACTTTCGCTGCAAGTACCTTTCTTGCCAAACCTTCACTGATCGACTTTGCTATTTCAAGAGAGGTGGTGCCTGCCTGATACTCCCGAACTGCACCATCGGGAAAACTTACTCTGATCATCAATGCATTTTTTATTGAGTTGCGAAGTTAACAAATGCCTTTGTCAAAGGCAAAGAAAGAACTGATCAAACTCAAATTTTATATTACTTTAATTAACAAGTATTTACCATGCATGCTCAGGAAAAAAAGTATTTTGCAATCCAAATGCACGGACTATGATTAAACAGATTACTTTTTGCCTGCTTTTTTTTGCACCTCTTTTTTTATCTGCCCAAAACCTTAGCGGCCAATGGAAAGGAAGCTTCGATGAAACAAGAGACCCAAGCAGAACAGAATATGTTCTGGAAATTGAAGTAAAAGGAAACAGTTTTGAAGGAATCTCTATCACTTATTTTAATATCAACGGTAAAAGATGTTATACCATGTGCGCAGTTAAAGGCACGATCGATCCGGGAAGTAAAACACTTACTTCCACTGAAATTTCTAGACTCAAAGCAAATACGCCCGACTGGTTTCTTGATTGCTTTCAGACACATATTCTTACCTATTATAAAAAGGGAGATGAAGAACAGCTTGTCGGCACATGGAAATCTGCCAGAAAAACAGATAACTGTGGAACAGGCAGAACTACTCTTACAAGAAAAATCATACCGGCTTCAGCAAAAAAAAATACACCAGTACAACAGCAAAAAAATACAAGTCCGAAAACCGGTTCCGGCACGACTGCTAAAAATGATCCTGTAAACACTGCCGGCGATAAAGGCAAAACAACTGACGGGTCATCAAATGATAAAAACGAACCCAAAACTTCATCAGATAAAAAAGTAGATAATAAAACCATTGTACAACCCAAGCTTGAAAAAAGGGAAAATAAAATTTTTGAGACCATCACACTGGAAGCAGAAACCATAGAAGTTTCTTTATTTGATAATGCCGAAATTGATGGCGACATCATCACCTTGCTTTTTAATGGCGAAGTTGTTTTATCCAAACAAACGCTAAGCGACAAGCCCATCTCAGTAAAACTGAAGCTGGTTCCGGGAAAAGAAAATATCCTCACCATGTATGCAGAAAATCAGGGTAGAATTCCGCCTAATACAGCCATTATGCGGATTAAAAATGAAGAATCCTATCACAAAATTCTACTAAGTGCGGATGACAAAAATAACGGCAGTGTTATTATGAAATTGAAATAAAAGATCACCCTTTCACTAATTTCCGGTACACATCCATTACTGAATTAGCAGTAGTGCCTGGCGTAAATTTTTCGAGGTGGGGTTTATACAATGAAATTTGATCTTGAACGGTTCTCGAATCAAAAAGAATAGTATTTATTTTCTCAGCTATTTCTCTCGGAGAAGAAGGATCTACATAGAATGCACCCGGTCCGCCGGCTTCCGGTAAACATGAAGTATTAGATGTGATCCCCGGTATACCACTCCACAAAGCATCAAGCACAGGAATACCAAAACCCTCGTAATAAGACGGATAAATCATTGCAGTAGCCTGACTATATATCGCCGGAAAATCTGTAGCTGTCAGAAAACCCGGATCAGTCTTTGTATTCTGATGCTCAGAAAGAAAAATGATGCGATCATTTAGCTTTTCAGTATCGATAAACTTTTTTACCTGTTGTAAATACTTCCCACCTTTGCCTATTACGACAAGTGGCATGTCAGTATTCTTTCGAATCAATGAATATGCCTTACAAACCCCGAGTAAATTTTTTCTTTCTATAATAGAACCAACGTATAAAAAATACGAAGGCGGCAAGTCATATAATTCCCTGACACGTTTTTTCTCGGCATCTTGTACCGGCTCAGCAAATGCGGGATTACATGACTGATAACAAACATGAATTTTTGCAGGGTTAGCATCATACAATTCGATAAGATCTTTTTTTGTTTGATTGCTGATAGCAATGATGGCATCTGCTTTTCTGCAGGCATACTTGAATTTTAGACGATAAGATAATTTATCGAGAGTCTTATACTGATCTGGGTAACGTTCAAAAATTAAATCGTGCATGGTGACCACTGAACTGATTCCTGTTTTTTGGATACCTGCCGGTAATTCATGGCTAAGACCGTGGTAAATATCAAGCTTATATTTTTTCAAATCATTGATCATGCCCATACTACGCCAGTAAGACGACAGAAAACCGGAATAAATACCGGAAGGAAAAACAGATTTAAAAGAAGGATCTGAAAAAGAAAAATGTTTTGAAGGCTTGGGAGAAAAAAGCAGGTAATCGTTGTACGGAAAATATTTTGCAAGAGCATATAACAGGGTTCGGCTGTAGTGACCAAGTCCTGTCTGATTGTGAAATGCTCTTTTTGCATCGAAACCAATTCTCATGACATAAAGTTTAGCGGTTTGCGGTTTGCTGTTAGCGGTTTGCTGTTAGCAGTTTGCTGTTAGCGGTTTGCTGTTATAGACAGTCGACAACCTATAACCGATAACCGACAACCGATAACCGATAACCGACAACCGATAACCGACAACCGATAACCGACAACCGACAACCGATAACCGACAACCGATAACCGATAACCGATAACCGACAACCGATAACCGACAACCCCTACTCATCCGCCAATGCCGCTTTCTTCATTTCAGCTGCTTTTTGTGAGCCGAGGTATTTCTCTATCAGTCCGTGAGCAAGATAAATAACCGGCGTCATTAATAGAGCAATTAAAAATTTATAGAGATAGTTGACGACGCCAACTGCAATGAAGAGTCCGAATGGCCATACAAAATCATTGCCATTTTGATTCACCCTTGTGCCCACATAAAAGGCGATGAACAATACAACAAAGCTGTCGATAAATTGAGAAATAAGGGTTGAACCCGTAGCGCGAAGCCATATTTTTTTCTCTCCTGTAAGCTTCTTAATTCTATGAAATACAAATACATCAATAAGCTGACCTAAAATAAAAGCTACGATAGATCCGATGATGATAAACCCTCCTTGCCCGAGTATGCTTTTATAAGCGATGTTCATGTCTGAAATACCACTACCCTGTTTACTCGTTACAAAAAAGTCGGCCGGTGTAAGCCACATGGCTGCCTGAAAAACCAGAAAGGCAAAGATGATCAGTGCTGCGGTCAGATAGGAAAGCAACCTCACCCCTTTCATCCCGAAATACTCATTGATAATATCCGTCATCACAAAAACCACCGGCCAGAGAAGCACCCCGGCTGTGAGGTTCAGTGACAAGGCATCTTGTCCGAATAATTTAATATGTAGTGGATCGACACCGATTGTTTTTTCAAAAGAGAAGATTTTAACACCTATAATTTCTGCTATCAGCGCGTTGGCAATAAAAAAACCGCCAAGAACCAGAAAAAGACGAACCGACTTGTCGCGAAGAGTTGGATGCATTAGAAAAAAATGAGTAGTAATAAAAATAAAAACATATTCTTCGGTAAGATAGTTCGATATAACAACTCTTCAAAGACAAAAAAATATCAACAAAAAAACAACAACTAACAACATCCTCGAGATATTCCGACAGCTCACGAAATATTCGCTGTCTCTCTCCGAAGCATCTTCGTTTTTTCTAGATGGCCGTAATATGTGAAAAACCGATGATACTTCTCGTTTAAAATAACATTAATTTGCCGTCTCAATAAAACTATTTCGGAACAGTCCGTTCATAGTAATTCTAACAGGTTTCAATAAAATATGTCTCGCATGAAAGTGGATTTTAAAAAACTTTTGCCTCACCTGATCGCCCTGGCAGTCTTCCTGATTGTATCTCTCATCTATTGCAAACCTGCACTTGAAGGCATGGTGCTTAACGCACATGACAACCGCGGCTGGAAAGGAATGGCTCAACAAAGCTTTGAATACAAAGAAAAATATGGTCGCTTCCCTCTATGGACAAACAGCATGTTCAGCGGCATGCCCGCCTACCAAATTGCCATCGATCAGGATTATGCCATCTCCAATCAGTGGCTCAGCTGGATATATACCCTCGGTCTGCCCAAGCCCGTCAATTTTTTCTTTCTGGCATGCCTCTCTTTTTATCTGCTTGCATTGGTGCTGGGCATCAACCCGTGGCTGGCAATGATGAGCGGACTCTCCTATGGCTTCGCCACTTATAACCCAATCATCGTAAGCGTGGGACATGATACTAAAATGCTCGCCATTGGGTATGCTCCACTTGTGATTGGCGGACTTTTACTACTCTTTAAAAAAAGATGGGCGCTGGGTGCAGTTCTCTTCGCGTCAGGATTTTCTTTGCAGGTAAGTACAGGCCACCTTCAGATCGTTTATTATACTGCACTGATAGCCGGATTTTGTACTGTCGGCTATCTCATTGCATCTATCCGCCAAAAAGAACTCAAATCTTTCTTCGCGGCAGTAGGGATTGCAATCGTGCTTGCG
>JBKDJT010000076.1:0-3521 GCA_046345435.1 Bacteroidota bacterium | reverse complement strand
CCACTGGTGACAACACCGATTTTCTCACCTTGTTGGTTGAGAATAGGATAACCATGTCGGGGAATACCTCTTTCGGTCATCTCAAAGCCAACCAGCTTTCTTCTAACACCTTCTGTTTTCTGTTTTTCCAATATTTCGCCTGCTGTAAATTTTTTTGTGAATTTGGTTATCCACCCCAGGCCGGCTTCAAGCGGACTGGTATTATCGTCGATATCATTGCCATAAAGACAAAAAGCTTTTTCCATTCTCAACGTATCACGTGCACCTAATCCCGCAGGTTTTATGCCGGCATCTTTCCCTGCACCAAACAATGCATCCCAGATGATACCGGCACTCTCTCCGCTGTTTTCAAAATAAATTTCAACACCTCCTGCACCTGTGTACCCGGTTGCGCTGATCAGAACATTTTCAACTCCCGCAAACCTGCCTTTTACAAAAGTGTAGTAATTCAGGTTCATGACATCCATCTCTGTCAGCTTCTGCACAATTCTTGTTGCGGCAGGTCCTTGTACGGCAAGCAAACATGTTTTATCGCTGATGTTATGCATTTCCACTGCTGAGTGATTGTGTGCCTGTATCCAGTTCCAGTCTTTTTCAATATTCCCCGCATTCACAACAAGCATATAGACCTTATCTTGTTCAATGCAATAAACCAACAGGTCGTCTACAATACCGCCTTCCTCATTTGTCATGCAACTGTACTGTGCTTTACCGCTGGTGAGTTTTGATGCATCATTGGTTGTAATCCGCTGTATGAGATCCAGTGCTCCGCTTCCTTTTAAAATGAATTCACCCATGTGGCTCACGTCAAATACACCCGCTGCTTGTCGCACTGCCTGGTGTTCGTCGTTAATGCCCGTGTAGGAGATAGGCATATTGTAGCCGGCAAAGGGACCCATTTTGGCTCCAAGTGCAATGTGTTTATCGAGAAAGGGGGTTGGTTTCATATTCGGCGATCGTTTTGCCACAAAAGTAACGCCTAATTACATTAGGATCCACCAACATTTATTTAAATGAGAGATAGTGATTAGAATTAACGCCGAAGAATTTAAGCGATTTTTTTGCACATAATACAATTTTTAATGATCCTTAAAGTGTCGATAAAAAGATGATGAAATGAATTGCTTTTCTATTTCAGAACCATCCTCTTCTTCTGAAGATAAACAGCATCAGTACTGGAATAATAAACATTACACCACAGGCTAAAAAAAATCCTTTGCCATGGTGTGCAAATGGAATGATGTCAAAGTTCATTCCAAACATGCCTCCGATGACAGTGGCCGGAGCGAGCAGACAGGTTACAACTGCCATTACCTTCATCACTTCATTCATTTTAAGATTAACATTGCTGAGATAAAGATCCTGAAGGTTCATCATCATATCTCTGTAGTTTTCTGCAAGTTCATTCGCCTGTACGATGTGGTCATAAACATCTTTGAAATACTTTTCGGTTCTTTCCTGCAGTAAAGGGCTTTCACTGCGAAGGATTCCGTTCACTAATTCCCGTGTTGGCCCGATATTTCTTTTCAGTACAATCATTTCTTTACGAAGCTGATTGATGCGTGCAAGAGATCTTTTGTTGGCATTGCGAATAATTTCTTCTTCAAGCAATTCTATTTTCTCACTCAGTTTTTCCATAACCAGATAATAGTGGTCAACAATCAGATCGATCAGCATGTAAAACAGATGATCTGATTTTCCTTGGCGAATTCTGTGCTGAGGAAGGCGTATTTTTTCACGTAGTAAATTAAAAACATCTCTTGAATCGTCTTCCTGAAAACTCAATACGTAATCGGGACCTAATACTATTGAGATTTGTTCTGTCTCTACACTGGAATTATTCTCGTTAAAATAAAGCATGTTCAACAGGCAAAATAATTTCCCTTCCACTTCATCCATTTTGGGGCGCTGTCCATGACTTAATATATCTTCTATAAGAAGGGGGTGTATATCATAATACTGACAAACTTTTTCAACATCACTCCTCCTGATTCCGCCTATGTTAATCCAGCTGGTATTACCGGAATCTTTGTAAGAAAAACATTGTTCAATTGTTTGTGGATTGTCTTCCTTAAGGATCTCTCCATTGAAATCATACACGTAAAAATGCACGGTTTCGGGCTCTTTTCTCTCAGGCAAGACAGTTGGGTTCACTTTCAGGATATTTTTTGTGCGTGGTTGCCCAAAAGGATTCAGGAGCAGATCGAAGTAGGAGGAGGAACCGTTCATGTTGTTTATTTGTTTACTAATTTACTTATTCATTTTTCATTCTCATCTATTTTGTAACTTTAAAGGATGAAAAATCACCTTTTTTTATTTTTACTCTTTGCTTTGTTTGCATGCGAAGAGAAGAAAAAAAACGGAGCGCAAGATGATACAGCCCGTTGGTTTGATACCGATACATTGATTTTATGGGATGCCGATGCATCAACAGAAACGAGAAAGAAAATATACCGCTTAAAAGACTCTCTTAATATTGTACAACCTGTTATCAATGGCATCAACCAAACATGGCCTGAAGGGCGTTTGATGTTTCACAGCCGCAATTATGATACACTGAGGGTAAGACCCTCTGATCCGGAATGGCTCACTGAGAAAATTGGCAATACCGGAGCCGAACAATATCTCAGTTTTGCTGCCATGAATCTGCTGGAGGTGAAAGGGGTTAGGGTTGTTTGCTTTGTTCTGCCGCAAGGAAGTCATGCGGCTCCCGGATGTTGGACAAACAGAGATTTCAGTGACTGGAAAGAAAACAGATAGTAAAGTTTAATGTTCTGAATGATTATCTTGCAAAGGCGGGTATTTATTTTTAATTATAGATAATAATAACCGTAGGATTTTCTTTCAAACATATTCATAGTTGAGCATATGCCGTTATCAAAACGTTTTTCACTTATTGGGTTTTGTTTTATACTTGTTATCTTCCTTTTTTCATGCAAAGCTTCACGTCATGCCGGTTACACCGACCAGAAAGATTTGGCTTCGCTGATCAAAAAGTTAAAAAAACGCGGTGATGATTTTGCTGTTGTGCAGGATATTCGTCAGCTATACAGCGAAGCCCATTACAAGGGACAGGTTCGTTTACAGAACTATCAGTTTGAGCCCGCACCTGCAAGGTGGGATAAAGTGATACCTGAGCTGCAATCATTACAGCAGATGTATGATTTGATAATGGGAAATGCTTTTGCATTCAGACAGGTGCAGCCGGTCAATTACTCTGCGCGTTTAATGTCGGCAAGAGATTCAGCCGCAGCAGATTATTACGGTTATGCGAATACATTGAAAACGGGAAATTCTCGCAGACAGAACAGAATGGCATATGAGGCATTTGGCAAGGTGTTGAATTATGTTACGGATTACAGAGATGTAAGAACCAGGATGAATGAGCTTTATAATGCAAGTATTGTGCATGTTTTGATTAATCCTGTTGAATATGATATTTTGGGTTGGGGTTTTAACTCTCTGCCTGTTTTTAACAGCCGAACCATGGACTTGCAATCACGCCTTATACAGGATCTGGG
>JBKDJT010000075.1:0-4486 GCA_046345435.1 Bacteroidota bacterium | reverse complement strand
ACCGGTTTTATTCATCATTTGTCTGGACAATTAAGTCTGGGTATTCTTGCAGGTTTGCTGATTGGTAAACCACTGGGAATTCTAAGCTTTTGTTACGCTACCGTAAAGCTCAAATTAGGCGAACTGCCTGCTGGAGTAAGCTGGAAACACATGTTTGGCCTTGGAATACTAGCCGCCATCGGATTCACGATGAGTATTTTCATTGCAATGCTTGCATTCGATGATGCTCAATTACAGGATCAAAGTAAGACTGCCGTGATTGCAGCTTCTTTACTCGCCATAGTTTTTTCATGGATCTGGTTTATGTTTTTGCCTATAAACAAGCAGATTGTTGAGAAGGAATAGTTGTGAAAAACAGTTATCCGACTTTAAATGGTTTCACAACTCATATAACTTTTGCGTCTAACGATGTAGTTTAAATTTAACACTTAAATTATTTTTCACTCTTTCACAAACCGAATAATCCGCTGATGTTTATTATTCATTTCAGCTTTTATAAAGTATAACCCCTGGTATAAATTCCCAATTGGGATAACAAGATTTTTACTTCTTGAATTGATCGTTTGAAACAGTTTTCCTTCAGCACTGTAAACACTTAGCTTCTCTATAAAATCATCAGATCTGATAAAAAGTTGCTCTTGAGCAGGATTAGGATATAAATCAATTTGTATTTCATTGCGAAGAAGATCGTTCGTATTTGTTGTAGTACATGAGAGAAGATTGAGATAGGCCCAAATCGAATTATTCAACTGATAGGGAACTAATGAACCATCAGGTGCCTCTCCCATTCTTACCCAAACAATATTTTGACTTGGTACCACATTCAGAAATTGACCATCTCTACCCATTGCCGTAATCATGTCATTGGGTGCATTTGGAATCATAGATCCGTTAAAAACAATTTGAGATCCCGGCAGCATGTGACTTGCTTTCCCATTAAGCCACCATAAATACCCATATGATTTATTAATCTGCTGAGATGTATTTACCATCTGATTAAAATAATTTGGGTCTTTCATAATTTGGTTACCATTCCAGTTTCCTTTATTCAAGATGAGTAAACCAAAACGTGCCATACTTCTTGCCGTACTGAAAAAAACATTGTTATACCCCACCTGAAAAAATTGACCGGTCATGCCGGTAGGTGTTTTCAACTTCTGGGTTGTATAGCTATTCAAGGTAGTGCCGGTAGCATTTTCAATTACACTATCCAGTAAAGTATAGGGCCCGTTATGATAAGCCCACCTTGTGCCTGCATCTGCTTTATAGATGAGGCAGGTATCCAGTGTACAAAAATGATCAGGCACTCCATCATCCAGTCCGGAAGTCATTGTAAGCTGATTCCAGATAGTAATTTTATCTTCCTGTTGAAGGGTACAATTCGTCCACCCCTGCCCGAGATATTTTGAAGTTTTATCGGTGATGGCTAGTTTATTATCTTCCTGCGCCATCCCTACCATGAAAGCTGTGATCGTTTTTCCTGCTGAAGCCCATTGCCAGGGTGAAGTAGCAGTATGTGTGCCAAAATACCTCTCCAGTACTATTTTTCCGTCTTTCAATAGAATAAATGCCTTGGTGTTATTGCCATCCAGATAATTATACAAATCATCTATCCGCATCTGGCACCATCCTAACGACTCAGGAGAGGTTGTATTCCACGTACTGCCGGCAATCGGAGGGAAGTAAAGTGTTTGTGAATTGGATTGAATAAGCAGAAAAGAGAATAACAGGTTAAGGATGAATATCTTCATTATAAATAGATTACGCATTTGACTTTTAAGAATAACAAAGGTTTAATCAGGAAATCTTTAATATCACTCCGCTTATCTTTGCCCACAATATAATAAATCTGATTGCATGCAGGTGTTTAAATTCGGCGGTGCAAGTGTCGCCAACCATGAAAAAATAAAAAACGTTGCCGACATCCTCGGGCATTACAAAGGTGAAAGAATAATGGTCATTATCTCGGCGATGGGAAAAACCACCAATGCCCTCGAGAAGGGAGCAAATGCCTTCTATGAAGGAAACAAGGATGAAGCCCTCGAATTATTCCGCGCTGTTAAACTTCAGCATCTGGATGAAGCCAAATTCCTGCTTGTTACCCATTTTAATACACTTATGGAGCAATACAATGCTTTTTTTACAGAAGCAGAGTGGCTGTTGCATGAGAAACCTGAAAGGCATTTCGACTACTATTACGACCAGATTGTTTGTATCGGAGAAATGCTGAGCACTTCTCTAGTGAGTGCTTATCTGAATGAAATCGGAATAAACAATAAATGGCTCGATGTACGTGATATAATCAGAACAGATAATAATTTCAGAGATGCCGGAATCGATTTTAAATATTCTCAGAATCAATGCGACAATATCGTAAAGCCTTTATTGCTCAATGAAAACATGGTAGTCACACAGGGCTTCGTTGGTGCGACAGATGAAAACGAAAGCACAACGTTGGGCAGAGAAGGCAGCGATTACAGTGCCGCCGTTTTTGCAAATCTGCTTGGAGCGGAAAGTCTCAGCATCTGGAAAGATGTGAAAGGCGTGATGAATGCTGATCCAAAAAAATTCCCCAATGCACAATATATTGAAGAATTGAATTATGATGAAGTAATTGAAATGGCTTATTACGGCGCACAGGTCATCCACCCAAAAACAATTAAGCCCTTGCAAAACAAAAACATACCCATGTATGTGAAATGTTTTGATGATGTACGATTACCCGGCACTGTTATACATAACAAGCCGGTTAAAAATCTGCCGCCGATTATTGTCGTGAAAGAAAATCAGGTGTTACTTCATCTTCACACAAAGGACTTCTCATTCATTGGTGAACAACCAATGAGTGATTTATATGAAATGATGGCTAAACTAAAAGTGAAACCCAATCTGATTCAAACGCATGCTGTAAGTTTACAACTTTGCCTGGATGACCGATCAGATAAAGTTGAAAAGCTTGCCATCGCGGCTTCTGAAGTTTTTGATGTGCAAGTTGAAAAAGGATTATCCCTGCTTAGTATACTTCACTATACGGAGGAAATAGTGAATGAAATGACCGCAAACAAAAAGATTGAATTAAAACAGCAAAGTCCGGATACGGTACAGATACTGATCCATACTACATAAGCTAATTGTACTTATTACAATCAATCAAGATCTTCCGGGGCAACGAGGTTGAGATTCTGAATCATTTTGGTAGCAACAGGTAGTCCCCCTTTTATAGCAGGCAACCATATCAGCTCCTTTTCAAAACGCTCTTCAATGATTTTATTTAACTCAACCGTACCACCTTTTATCACTTTTGGCATGCGCGTATTGCCTTCTTTATCGACTACAAACTGAACTTGTACAGATATGGAGGTGTTTTCCGGTAAACCGGCACTTAATTCATTTGTTAACCTGAAAAGCCATTTTTGTAAAGCAGCATTGCCTGTTTTAAATGATGGAACCTGGTCAACTTTTTCTTCCGGTGCCCATTCTGCATACGGATCCTTTTTCTCATCAGGATCTTTAATTTTCATTCTTTCAACTTTGGGAGCATCGAGATTTTTTGCAACCAGATAATCTCCTTTTCCATTAACAAGAATAGCAGGAAGCTGATGGGTATCTTCAAAAAAATCGTAGGCTTCCTGTAAGGGCTTATTAAAAAATTCAAGTTCCTTTTTATCTGCTGTTTTTTGCTTGTAATTAGTTGCTGATTTTTGATAATCGAATCGGTAGGGATAAATATGTACTGGTATAAAATCCTGACCTTCATTTTTGGCAACTGAAGCGAGGTAATAAAGTTCATCAATAATTTCATCCGTCATAGGCAGGCAACCAATAGTAACACAGTTACCATGGATATAAATATCTCCGCCCGGCTTAACAGGGTCAGACTTTCTCTGATCGGATGGATTCGGATAATTTAACCCCAATGCAAGATGATAGTTGCTGTTAGGTTTGAACTCATTGATATAATAAAAACCTTCCGGGATTTGCTTATCTCCTTCCTTCCTCTTTGGCCCGAACGTACCGGAAGTAGCACAAACTTTATAAGATTTAAAATGCTTAAATGGTTCGACGGGATCATTCTTCACCCAAACCTCCAGTTGCTTCTCAAGTTTAAACGCACGCAAATAGATAAACCGTACCGGCCAGTCAAATCCCTTTTTTATGAGTTCTTTTTGAACAGTATCGATTGTTTTTCTTGGAATGATACTGCTGATTTTTGTAACAGGAAAAATATTCTCTTCTGCAGGCTGAGCAAAAGAAAAGAAAGGCAGAGCGAGAAGCAAATAAAATAATCTCAACTTTAATTTAATGAGTAGCATCTGGATATTGTAGTGATGCAAAAATAATGCATTGGACAATGTTAAATACCCAATCAAAAAATAAGCCTTCGGGTTTAACCGAAGGCTTTGTGTTCGTCGGGACGACTAGATTCGAACTAGCGACCCCTTGCACCCCATACAAGTGCGCTACCGGGCTGCGCCACGTCCCGAAC
>JBKDJT010000074.1:0-3254 GCA_046345435.1 Bacteroidota bacterium | reverse complement strand
CGATAATACTACAGCAGCACATTTGCAACATAATTCAACATTATGCTCAGGGCCTGTATAAGATTAACGATTTCTCTCTTCTTTGTTTTAACCACATTCATTTCTTTTTCACAGTCACTCAAATTCAACGGTCGCATTCTGAATCCAAAAAATGAGCCTGTAACCGGTGCTACTGTTAAGGTGAAAGGTGCTGATCTGAAAACGGTTGCTGATGTGGAAGGAAGATTTCAGTTGCAGCTTGAAACAGGTAAGACGTATACGCTTATTGTAAGTGCAGTTGGTTTTTCTACAAAAGAGGTTGAGGATGTTGTTGCTGAAGCAGGTGCTGCAGAATGGACAATCACATTGCAATCTGCTCCTAAAGAAGAAAAAGAAATCGTCATTCGCAGCTCTGCTAAAAAAGAGAACACTGCAGGCTTGCTTAATTTTCAGCGTAATAATGTTTCCTTGAGCAGTGGATTGTCTGCCGATTTTATTCGTCGAACTCCTGATAAAAATACCGGTGAAATTCTTAAGCGTGTTAGTGGTGCCAGTGTGCAGGATAATAAATATGTGGTGGTGCGCGGATTAAGTGATCGCTACAACACTGCTATTATCAATGGTGCTCAATTACCAAGTACAGAGCCCGATAAGAAAGTGTTTTCTTTTGATGTATTCCCTGCTACTTTAATTGACAATATCATTGTAAATAAAACAGCTACACCTGATCTTACTGGTGAGTTTGCCGGTGGACTTGTTCAAGTAAATACAAAGGATGTGCCTACCAGTGATATCTTTTCTTTTGGGATGAGTTATGGTTTTAACACGCAAAGTGTTTTCCGTGACTTCATCAGCAATAACAGAAACAGCAATGACTGGCTTGGTTTTGATAACGGCACACGTAGTCTTCCTGGTGGATTTCCAAAAACAGCTCAGGAATATCGTATTCTTGGAATTAATTCAGCAGGGGTACAGCAGCAACTTGACCTGACACGTTCTTTCAATTCAGATGTATACGCCCGCACTTCTGCAACTGCTTTGCCTACACAGACATATAACATAACATGGGGTAAATCAAACCGTTTCAAAAATGGGGGTAAACTAGGAACAGTTGTATCTCTGATTTATCGCAACAGTATGCTGCAGTATAGTGTTGATCGCGCATTCAATGAAACGAACGGAAATGAAGTGGTGCGTCTGAATGATCAGCAAAATGTTTTTTCAGTCAACTGGGGAGCAATTGCCAACATCACATATGTGAAAGGCAATCATAAAATCTCTTTCAAAAATCTTTTCAATCAGTTGTTTGAAGATAATTTTTATACACGTACAGGTAAATCTGATGATCGCTTGCAGGAATATGATTTCTCATCCTCTTTTCTCAATCAGAGAAGCTTGTATAGCAGTCAGCTCGAAGGTCAGCATAAGCTGAGTTCTTCAGGTATTAAACTCGTATGGAATGGAAATGCAGGATTGAACAGAAAAACACAGCCCGACTTACGTACGCAGGCTTATTTTCGTCCGCTTGGCTCAACTTCTTCACCATTTGAAATTAATGATGATGATTCACGTCGTTTTTACAGTACGCTCAATGATTACAGCTTTGGCGGAAATGCCTCTCTTGAAATTCCTTTCCGTATAGGCGGAAAAGACCAAAAATTTAAATTCGGTGGTTCTAATCTGAGTCGCCTTCGTGATTTCAGAAGCCGCATCTTCCGTTATATACCAACTTCTCTTCCTCAGTTTGATCTTGCTAAAACTTCACTTCCGTTCGATCAGATTTATACATCACAGAATATTGGGCTTAATGGTTTTGTAATGGAAGAATTCACCAATAACCAGGATCGTTATTTCGGTGTATCTATGGTGAATGCCGCATTCGGTATGTTTGATCAGCAGCTTTCCAAAAAGATCAGACTTGTATGGGGTTTAAGAGCTGAAAATTTTCAGCAGTTTCTGACAACAAAAGACAATACCAATAAAAGAGTAGTTGTACAGACTGAACAATGGGATCTTCTTCCATCGTTTAACCTCACCATTAGTCCGACAGAAAAACAAAATATTCGCATCGCAGGTAGTAAAACGGTGAGCCGTCCGGAATTCAGAGAGATCGCACCTTTTGCCTTCTTTGATTATGTGATGAACTATGGTGTGGTTGGAAATCCCAATCTGATTAGAGGGGAAATATGGAATGCTGATCTCAGATACGAATGGTATCCAAAAGCCGGAGAAGGTGTTTCGTTCGGGTTATTTTATAAAAACTTCCGTAACCCGATTGAATTGCGCATCGATGCTTCTAGTGTGGTTGACCGCCGTATTTATAATTACAGTAATACAAAAGAAGCGTACACAGTCGGTGGTGAAATTGAAGTACGTAAATCGCTCGATTTCATAAACGAAAGTTTCAAGCGCTTTAGCTTATTCACTAACCTTACAATCAGCTATTCAAGTGTGACACTTGTTTCTACCACTGCAGGAGGAGCATCTTTATCTCAGGTTCGTCCGCTGCAGGGTCAATCCCCTTATCTCATCAATGCAGGGTTACAATATGCAAGTGAAGATGGAAACTGGAATGCTTCTGCATTGTATAACCGTATCGGGCAACGTTTGTATCTCGTGGGTGATGCATCATTGGGTATTGCAAATACTTATGAACGTCCACGTGATCTGGTCGACTTACAACTAACAAGAAAAGTATTGAAGAAACGCGGTGAGATTCGTTTAAATGTATCTGACCTTTTAAATCCGTTCTATTATTTCTATGATAACCTCGATGATGCGAATGCATATAAAGCAGGTACTGACAGATTATTTTTTGCTTATCGTCCCGGTACCACCATCACGCTTGGATTTACTTACGATTTAAACAAGACCACTAAATAAAAACAATAAACAACACACGTATGAAGAAGATGCTCCTGGGTGTAATGCTGTTCTCAATGATATTAACAGCTCCCTCCTGTATCAAGGTGAATTTCGAAGAAGGCGGAAATGTAACGCCTCCACCAGATCCTAATTCTAATGTAATTTCTGGGATCATTACAACAAGTCGTTATTACGCAAAAGGTACTTATATTCTGAAAGGCTACGTTTATGTTGTTGATGGTGCAACCATCACTTTTGAAGCAGGTTCTGTGATTAAAAGTGATGTAACGGAAAAAGGGGCTTTGATCATTGAGCGTGGTGCAAAAATCATTGCATCAGGTACAGCAAGTAATCCAATTGTATTTACCAGCGGCAAGCCTGTAGATCAACGTGCGCCTGGTGACTGGGGA
>JBKDJT010000073.1:0-3068 GCA_046345435.1 Bacteroidota bacterium | reverse complement strand
GGCCAGAAGCGGCCATTTGATTTGCGATAGTTTTCAAACCAGTTGATGCGCTTTTTAAAATCTGTCAGCTTCTGTAATACTTCTTTGTGGATTGTTGAAACAGCAAATAAACTGGTGAGGCCTACTGCTGACTGTATTCGGAGTGGAATGGAAGATCCATCGTGCAAACAAAGTACATCGTAATAAAACTTATCTTCCTCGTTCCAGAGATGATGTTCATTGAGTGCTTCTGCAATCAATACAAAATGTTCGAAGAAACGTGTGGCTGTATCTTCAAACGCATCATCATGCATCGCAATTTCCAAAGCAATATCCATCATATTCAGCGCATACATTCCCATCCATGATGTACCATCTGCCTGTTCAAGCTGGTGATTGCCAGGGATATGGTGGCTACGATTGAATACACCAATGTTATCTAATCCAAGAAATCCTCCCTGAAATATATTGTTGCCGTTTTCATCCTTTCGGTTGATCCACCAGGTGAAATTGATGATGAGTTTCTGAAAGATGCGTTTGAGAAACTGTATATCTCCTACGCCTGTATTTTTCTTTTCAATCTGATAGACACGTAAAGCAGCCATTGCATGAACAGGCGGGTTTACATCTCCGAAATTCCATTCGTAAGCTGGCAACTGACCGTCGGGCTTCATATACCATTCACGCATAATCAGCACAAGTTGGTGTTTTGCAAAGACGGGATCAATTGAAGCCATCGCAATGCAATGAAAGGCAAGATCCCATGCTGCATACCAGGGATATTCCCATTTATCGGGCATCAGAATCACATCGGCATTTTTCAAATGCTTCCAGTCACTGTTGCGGCCGTTTTGCTTTCCTCCGTTTACGGGTGTGATGCCATCGCTTTGAGAAATCCATTTCTCTACATCAAAGGAATAAAACTGTTTACTCCACAACAGTCCGGCATAAGCCTGACGTGAAATACGACGCTGGTCTTCGTTGAGATCAGAAGGAATGTTTGTGTTATAAAAATCATCCGCTTCTAATTTTCTGCGTTGAAACAATGATTCAAATCCGGCATAAAACGGCTCTCCTTTTACACCTTGTGTGAGACGGAGATATATGGTTTTAGTTTCACCTGGCTGAATTGAAAACTCATACACCGGTGCACATTTCGTTCCTGTTTTATTAGCCTTTAATTCCTCTCTGTTGGTATTATGACTGAGAGGACAATGGAAAGCGTCTTTTGAAAAAGAAAACACCTCTTCCTGATCTTGCAAACGTGAAATATTCGTTTCATTTTCAGTAAACCATACTTCTTCTGCATGCTGAAAATAAAGATAATATTCGCCGAGTCGCTTGTGTCGCGCATGCACACAACCATCATTCACATATTCAATAAAAGGTTTGTATTCGTGTCGTCCCTGGCTCCATTTATTGGCAAACCATAAAGTAGGCAAGACTGTCAGAGGCGCTGCTTCTTGAAAGCGATTTGTGATATTGATTCGTATGAATAAATCTTCCGTGCTTTCTTTAGCATAAGTCACATGTACATCAAAATACTGGTCATTCTGAAAGATACCGGTATCGAGAATTTCATATTCCGGTTCAAGGCGACTTCTCTTTTTATTCTCAGTATAGAGTTTTTCATAGGGGAAAGCTGTTTGCGGATATTTATAGAGATACTCCATGTAATAATGGGAGGGTACATTGTCGAGGTAATAGTACAACTCCTTTACATCTTCTCCGTGGTTGCCCGAGTGGTTCCCAAGTCCGAACAACCTTTCTTTCAGGATGTGATCTTGTCCGTTCCACAACGTAACGGCAAAGCACAGGTTCTGAAAATAATCAGAAATGCCTGCGATTCCATCCTCACCCCACATATAGGCACGATAGTGTGCATGCTCGAAAGGGAAATAGCCCCAGGCATCGCCATGCGGACCATAATCTTCACGTACTGTTCCCCATTGTCTTTCACTTAAATAGGGGCCCCATTTTTCCAATGGAATTGGCTTTTTGCTATTGTCGTATAGCCGTTGTTGTTCTGCTGTCATTTCTTCACATTAAAAAACATCATCAAGTTTCTTGTTCGACAGTTAGTCAGTTTTTTTCAAATGCAAGCAAAAAGAAGTGTGAAGTTAGGGATCTTTTGGGAAGAAGGAAGAATGGTTATCCGTTGGCGGTTAGCGGTTATCGGTTTATTACACATCACAAGATTAGTACGACAGCACCGAACGCTTTCGGAAAGGGCGGTTTATTGATTTGTTAGTTAACAAAACAACTAAACAAATCAACGAATAAATAATTTTTGGCGCGGAGAAAAAAGAACGCAGAGGTCTCGCGGAGAAAGACTCTGCGATTGCCTCCTTTTCTCTTTTCTCCGCGCCTATGAATAGATAATAACAAAAGACTAAGAGTTATGTTTGATCATCTGTAATACACAACTCACCTCTGGTAACTTTACCGACTCCGAGAAGGTTCGCTATCCGAAAAACGAATTCATTAAATTTATATTTACAATCTTTGCTATATGATAGCCTCAACTCCTCTTAAAGAATTTTTACGACGCGAAAGTGAGATTCCAAATGAAGTTTTTTTGCGACAGCCCATTAACGGTGAATGGAAAACTTATACCTGGAAAGAAGCGGGAGAGGAATGTCGAAAAATTGCATCGGGAATTCTTGCAATGGGATTAAATCCCGGTGATAAAATTGCTTTGCTCTCGAAAAACTGTGCACACTGGATCATGGCAGATATTGCCATTATGATGGCGGGTTGTGTATCTGTTCCGCTTTACCCAACACTCAGTGCATCCGGCATTCAGCCAATACTTGAACATAGCGAGTCGAAAGCTATTTTCATCGGTAAGCTGGATGATTACAGCAAACAGTCTTCGGGTATCCCTGACAGTATGCTTAAAATATCATTTGATATTTATGGACTAAAAGAGGGAGATACCTGGTCAGTTTTATGCAAAAAAAATCTTCCGCTTGAAGATCTATACGACTGGAAGGATGAAGAACTTTTTACACTCATCTATACTTCCGGCACCACAGGCATGCCCAAAGGTGTGATGCACAGCGTTGGCAATTTTGATCGCACACTTC
>JBKDJT010000072.1:0-2844 GCA_046345435.1 Bacteroidota bacterium | reverse complement strand
GCATAAAATCAGTATTTGGGTAGGCATTATCGACAGCAGCATTACCACCTTGAGCTGGAACATTAACCCATGGTTTATTGGCATCACTTGAAGACACTCTTATAACAATTGGTAAAGCAATAAGACCTTCAGCATAATTGACTAATGTACCACTGTTTGAAAGTGTAGTAGTGTCAAAAATAACTTGATTTGATGCATAATTTGCGGATGTATTAGTGTCAAAGATAGGATTAGACCATTCTTTACTGACGAATGGTTTTTCAGCTATATTTTCTGGCTGAGTAGATTGTGCGTGAACAATATTGTCAACTGTAGTGTTAAAAGACATTTTATCTATATTATATAATTAATATAGATAAAAATTTTATTGTTATATATTATTTTATATTCAATGAAATAAATTTCCTTAATTTAGCATTCTTGTTTTTTGATCCCATACTTCCTCCATTAACTTTAAAACCTGATCCTTCTAAATTATTTGTTGAGCCTAAATCTTCAACATTTGTATCTTCTTGAACATTTGTCATCACTGGGTCAGGTTTAGGTTGAATTGATTGAGCATTTGCTTGAGTGGGTGAGCTCATTTTAGGCATAAATAATTTATTGTAAAATTGTTTTGATCCTATAATTAACACCATATTATATATTTTACTGAGAGAAATAAATTAAATGTCTCTTAATAAAATGGTTATATTTAATTGATTATCTAAAATTTTCATTTGATTAAAATCTTGATCAACAAATGTCAATTCTAATTGATTATATACACCATCTGGAATTTTACACCAAATTAAATTTTGCGGATCTTTAATAATTAAATCACCATAAGCAGAATTACCTTGACTAAATGTGAATAATATATTATTTGGTATTGCCACATTACTATAGCAAAAATTTGATTGAATATTAATTGATGATACAGGATATGTTTCCGGAACATTTGGGCCTAATACATCATACATAGCAGGTTTTGAAACTCCTACATCAAAATTAGGAGGATAAGATGAACCAGCAGGGAAACCCAAGAAATTATATAACTTAGAACTTGTTTTAAAAATAACTTTAGGATAATCTGATGGATGAGTTGTTCCATTAGGTAAAACCCAAGTTGTATTTCCAGTTCCTGCAAGATATATTGTTTGTTGTTGAGTTGGACATAAATTGAAGGTAATTTCGCAGGCATAATAAGTTGGGTTTTCAATTAATGAGATCAAATAAGTTTTAGCCATTGTATTTTTATTAACAATGAAATGCCCTTTCAAAAACATTTGAGATTGAAGATATGCGCTTAAAGTTGAAATAGAATAATTTCCATCAGGAATGATAATATTGTATTCTGTTCCTAATACGCCCGCTGAATCCCACCAAGTATAAGTAAACACATTGTTATTATACATTGAGCTATCAATATTGCGCCACGAGTAATACATATTTAATGATGCTAATGCGATTTCTTGATTAACAACATCAAGTTTCTTTGGAAATTTATAAACGTATCTCGTGTTATTAGTTCCAGAAACAACATTGTTACGATTTAAAACAATAGTTTGAGTATTCATTTTATATATATTTAAATTAGGAAATAATTTTTACAGTTCTTTTAATATATCCATATATTCTGTTTCATTTATTTTACCATAGTTTCTTAATTTCTTCAAAACAATTTTTACATCTTTAATAAGATTGGGGTTATCATTATCGGCTTCAATCTCACCTTTTAAAATTTCATACTGTTCAACAATGTCGTTTAATGATTCTCGTGTTTGAGCATAATTATATCTCAAGACATTATATAAACCAGACTTCATAATTAACAGTTTGAATAAATTATTTTCATCATCAGATAATTCTCTCAGCTTTTCATAATCAATTTGTTCAGTGTCAAGGATATATAAAACTGCATCGGCAAAATCATCACTTACCTTTTGTCTTTTAATAGATGGAACAGGAGCATAAGATTTTTTATATTTGACTAATAGGACGTTATCATAGAGCAATTGCAAATTAATACCAAATTTACCAAACTCACTGTAGTTATTACCTGACTTTAATTTAGTTTCAAGATATTTCATTATATAATATAATATAATGAAATATAATATTTTTTACAATTTATTCAGATGTTTAAATATTTTGTAATTGTGATCTTAAATTTCTGCTGGTTGTATCGATATAACTATTTAGAGCTAATTTTAGATTAGCCACTGTTTTCGCTGTTTTTGCTGGACCTAGTCGAAATTCTGATCTTATTTCATCAATTAAAGCTTTTAGTGCATTTCTATTATCTTCTGTATTATCATTTGGTATTTGTCCAACTCTTGTTTTTACATCTCTTAAAAGAGTAATTAAACGATTTAAATTATTTCTCTTTTCAAGTCTTTGTCTTTCAGCATCATCTTCAATACGTTTCTTTTCTCTTGCATCTGCTCTCTTCTGTTTATTTTCATTTTCTTGTAACTGTGTTTGATTAAGCCTGATTTGTTCTAATACATTATCTTTGACTCCCATAAAGAAATTATACATTTGTTGTTTTGATCCTTTTAACTGAAAATCTCTTACTGAATATTTACGATTTAATAATTGAGATAAATAGTCAGCAAACTCTTCATTATTCATACTACGTGATTTAGCTAATTTTTCAAGATTTTGAAAATCAGTTTGATTGAAACTTATTAAATCATTCTTCAATTTTTTAACTGGTTTTGTCATTTGATTAACGTAGTTAACATAAAACTCATACATGTCACCTTTTGTTGGAAGCTGTAAGAAGTCATCGGGTGAAACATTCCCACTTAATTCATTCGATAAAAAATCAGCATAATCTTGTTCTGAAGTGTTAGGATC
>JBKDJT010000071.1:0-3245 GCA_046345435.1 Bacteroidota bacterium | reverse complement strand
ATGAAAAGAGAGTGTATTAAACCTGTTTGCAATTTCTTCAGCCAGTTGCGTGCCATTTTTCGATTTACCTGTTAGTGTTGCAACATCTTGTATCATTTGAACTGCTTCTTCTAAGTTTGAAATGCAACTCGTATAAACCGGTACATGCAAGCGAAGTGCTTCTATTTGTTCTTTTACATTTTCTTCTTTGTTGGCTATTACAAGGTCGGGCTTAAGAGAAAGAATAGCCTCAATATTAATCTGTTTTGTGCCTCCTATGCGTTGTTTTGTCCTGAACCATTTTTCGGGATGTACACAGAATTTGGTAATACCTATCACCTCAGCATCCATCCCAAGGGCATGAAGCAGTTCTGTTTGGGAAGGAACCAGTGAAATTATTTTAACTGCGGGGGCAGTTAATGAAATTTCATTACCAATCTGATCGTGAAGTACAATTGCCATTTGTAATACCAGGCAATTTAAACTATTAGCTTTATTTGAAACGGGAGCGGAGGATTAAAATAGAAAAAGATCCGGCTGTTTCATAGAATCTATTGGATTCGGGTTTAAACAGGAGCCAAAAGTTTTTTCTTTGGGCAAATTCCGGATCTTTTTTAAGCCATTTGTTCTTGGTGCCGTATCGGAAGAATCCAATATGGTTGGCTTTTATCAGGTTTTTAGGTATTGGATTGGTGTTTCTCTGGTTGCTTGCTTACGTTTAACTACAGCGTTTTTTAGTTTTCTTTAGGATTGGATTTTAAACGGGCCTGGTTCTCTTTTAGGTTCTGGATTTTAAACGAAAGGATTAAAACGGAAGTTGAGTGATAACGGATTTGTCACTTGGTTTTTAATTGGTATTGGATATATTTTCTTTTGGTGTTTTCTTTGGTCAGTGGCTGATTGATGATCAATCAACTTCCAACACAAAAGTAGATCCGGATCTAAAAGTGTACAAGCGCACTACTGCCCGATTTTTATGTTGTGGAATTTTCGCAAAGCATCGTAAATCGACGATCTTGCTGATCGTGGTTTTACTAAATTAAATATGTGCTTATTATGTGTTTCTCAGTATTTGAGCCGCGGAATATGCAAAAAAAATCGTCCTCGCTAGGAGGACGATTTGAAATCATAAAGAGAATAATCAATTTATTGAGGAGTCTCGTTTTTCTTTACTTCTATTTTCAACTCTGTTGCACCATTCAATAAAGAACGATACTTGTCGAATGTTTCCTTGCTTTGTTTGTTGCCGTTAATTACCAGACTATCTCCTCCAACAGAAACATAAAATCCTTCGCTTGGTTTGATGAGAGAATCCTTCACCAAGGCAGATACAAACGGAGAATAATTGTCTGTACTGTCTGCCGTATTTACTTCAACATTGACAGTTGTTTCAACATTGTGCTTTGCTGCATTATGAGCGTGCCCTTTTCCATCCATTTGAGCAAGAGTAGGCGCAATAACGAGTGAAACAATTGACATCAGCTTGATCAGGATGTTCATTGAAGGGCCGGATGTGTCTTTAAATGGATCTCCAACAGTGTCACCTGTAACGGAAGCTTTGTGCGGATCTGATTTTTTGTAAAAAATTTCTCCGTTGATCTCAACTCCTTTTTCAAAACTTTTCTTCGCATTGTCCCATGCACCTCCTGCATTGTTCTGGAACATACCCATCAACACACCACTTACTGTTGCACCTGCGAGGAATCCTCCGAGTGCTTCTGCACCTAGTCCGGGCATAAACCCGATGATGATCGGAGAGATGATTGCAATGGCACCTGGAAGAATCATTTTCTTAATAGATGCCTCTGTAGAAATTGCAACGCACTTATCGTATTCTGGTTTTCCGGTTCCTTCCATAATTCCGGGAATAGTACGGAACTGACGACGTACTTCTTCTACCATTGCCATCGCTGCTTGTCCCACAGCTGTAATTGCAAGTGAAGAGAATATAAATGGTATCATGCCTCCTACAAATAAGCAGGCAAGTACATTAGCTTTGTAAATATCAATGCCATCAATTTTTGCTACACCAACAAACGCAGCAAACAATGCAAGTGCGGTGAGCGCCGCTGATGCAATTGCAAATCCTTTACCTGTAGCTGCTGTTGTATTACCTACTGCATCGAGTACATCTGTTTTTTCGCGTACTTCTTTTGGCAACTCACTCATTTCAGCGATACCTCCTGCATTATCTGCAATCGGTCCGAATGCATCAATTGCAAGTTGCATTGCGGTTGTTGCCATCATACCGGCTGCTGCAATAGCCACACCATACAATCCTGCACACTCATATGAACCCCAGATTCCTCCTGCCAATACAAGAATAGGGAGGAAGGTAGATTCCATACCACTACTCAATCCGCCGATCACGTTCGTGGCATGTCCGGTTGATGATTGACGAATGATGCTTAGTACAGGGCGTTTGCCCATTGCTGTATAATATTCTGTAATTATGCTCATCAGTGCACCAACTACAAGTCCAACTCCAATGGCTCCTAGAACACCCCACTTAGTGAAAGTTAATCCACGGAGTACCATTGTTTCAGGCAGAATAGCATATACCAGTCCAACAGAAGCAATTGCAGTAAGTACAATAGATCCCCAGTTGCCCATGTTCAGGGCTTTTTGTACAACATCAGTATTGATTCCTGCAGAATCGCTGATACGTACAAACCAGGTTCCGATAATAGAAAATAAAATACCAAGTCCTGCAATCAACATCGGAAGAAGGATTGGTGCCATGCCTCCAAACGGATCAACTGAAATTGTTTCTTGTCCGAGTACCATGGTAGCAAGTACTGTTGCAACATAAGAACCGAAAAGGTCAGCTCCCATACCTGCAACATCACCCACATTATCACCTACGTTATCTGCAATTGTAGCAGGGTTGCGCGGATCATCTTCGGGAATACCGGCTTCTACTTTACCAACCAGGTCAGCTCCCACATCGGCAGCTTTGGTGTAGATACCACCGCCTACGCGGGCAAATAAAGCTATTGATTCTGCTCCAAGTGAGAAACCGGTTAGTATTTCAATCACTTTCAGCATTTCGCTGCCGTTTACAGAGGAACCTGCCGGTACAAATAATTGTTGTAGTATAATAAACAATGAACCGAGTCCTAGTACTGCTAGTCCTGCAACTCCGAGTCCCATTACAGCACCACCGGTGAAAGACACTTTCAGTGCTTTACTCAGACTGGTTCTGGCTGCATGAGCTGTACGTACATTGCTCTTGGTTGCAATATTCATACCGATGTATCCGGCAG
>JBKDJT010000070.1:0-6328 GCA_046345435.1 Bacteroidota bacterium | reverse complement strand
CAATGGCACTTGCACATTCCACTCTCCTCCGTATGTAAATGCTTTCTTCTGGTTTACATAACTAAACACATAAGTGCCATTGCTTTGCACGGCTACAGGAAGATAATTGATCAGATCACGAATGCGGTTGTAAAACAAGTTTCCTTCTACAAGCAACCCGTTTTGATGATGATATCTGAAACCACCATTCCACCCCTGTGAAATCTCCGGATTTAATCTTGTAATTTGATATGCCGCCGGCAAAATCTGAAGAAGCAAACCCTGACTCTTCTGTTGCTCCAACTCCTGTACCGAAAACTCAGAAGCACCATAGATCGTATATCCCTGAGCAGCATTGTTGATGAAATTCAAATACAGCTGACGAAAATCCGGCGCTTTGAATCCCGCTCCGTATGAAAATTGAAAACTTAGTTTATCTGATTGTTTCCAATGTAATGCCAGCTTCGGACTAAACCTGCTTCTGAAATCTGTATTGTGATCATAACGGGCACCTGCAATCAGATTCAGTTTTTGACTGAATTTATAATCCGACTGCATAAATACATAGGACAAATCCTGCTGCTTCGTTTCCCTGTACCTGGTTGTTCTCACCAACTGCACTGTATGCCCCGCTCCTACTGTAAAAAGATGTGCGTTGTTTAGTCTGATATCAGTTTGATTCTCCGCTCTCCAGAACTGCTGACGAAAACGATCATCATAATAAGCAATATTATTTTTTAAACTGTCGAGCGACTGGTTGTATTCATAAACGCTACCGTATAACCGAAGAGAGCTGTTTACTTTTTCTGAAAAACGATGCGAGAGTACCGGATTGATGTTTAGATCCCTGGTAATACCACTACCGCCGATATTAATAAACGGACTATTAATTGCATAAAAACTTTCTTGTTTACCACCGAAATAACGGAGGTTCAGAGAAAGTTTTGTACGATCCGAAAACTGATGTTTCAATTTAATCTGCCCTGTATAATTGCGGTAAGGATCCAGTGTTTTCTCAGGTGTCTTGGGATCTAGTTCATATCCATTGCTGCTGTTGCGGTTGAAAAAATAAAAAAGATTGGTTTTCTTTCCGCCGATGGCACCATTCACCACAGCATCTAAAGTTTGAAAACTACCGTAACGAATACTTGCTTTGACGTGGTTATCTTTCGGATCTTCTGTAATGATGTTCACTACTCCGGCCATCGCTTCACTGCCATACAAACTGGAAGAAGGTCCTTTTACAATTTCAATTTTTTTGATGTTGCCGATTGCAAAACGGGAGAGATCCATCACACCACCCTGTCTGCCGATCAGTGGTTCTCCATCGAGAAGGAGCAAAGTATAATCAGGCGACAGTCCCTGCATCTGAATACCGTTACCAAAAATTCCTCCACCAACCGCATTGCTGCCGGTACCGGCACTGAGAAACAAACCGGTCTGTTCCTGCAAAATTTCATTGAGACGCAAGGCACCAGTTTGCTTGAGTTGTTTTTGAGATATTAACGTAACCGGGATTGCGATATTCCCAAGCTTACGTTCTGTACGCGTAGCAGTAATCACAATTTCTTCCAGTGGGTCTTTTACCAAGGTATCATTGGATGTTTGGGCAAAACATCGTCCGACATTCAACATGAGAAAAACTAAAAGAAATTTTCGCATAAAAAAAACAGAATGCAAATTTCACATTCTGTTTCAGGAAGAATATCATTCAATTGTCATATTCTGATGAACTTTAAAAAATGACAGTTCTGTGACAATATCTATTTTTAAAGTTTCGCACCAATTGTAATAAAGAAATTCCTTGGCTCAGCCGTCATCAAACCCGGGCCGGGATATCCACTGGCACGACGAGTGAAATAAGCTTCGTTAAACAAATTATTCAGCCCGCCTTTGATAAAAAACTGTTCGCTGAACTTCCAAGTTCCTGCAAGATCAACCAGCTGGTAAGAAGGTATGAGTCCGTTAATTCCGGTTGCATTAGGAGCAAGGGTATTATTCGCATCACTAAAAGCACTTCCAACATAATTGTATTGTACAGTAGCTGTAAATTTCTTTCCTGTTAAGGTGACACCCCCGCGAAGAATTTCACGTGGCGCATTCTCCACTCGGTTGTTTTTCAGCGAAGACTCAACCAGGTTATTCCCCTGACGGGTTATGGCTCTCACCTGATCGTAACGCGCATCTATCAAACCCGCAGAAGCAAATAATAACAGATTAAGTTTTTTAGGTGTTGAAGCAAATGCTTTTGTCGGACTGAATTCAACCAGAATTTCTGTTCCTCTGCTGAAACTGTTACCAACATTGGTGCGCAGATTATAGAAACTGTTATCGGCACGTTGTTGGGCGATAGTGCCAATTCGATTATTGTATTGCAGCCAGTAAGCACTCACATCGAAGAAGAGATAATCCTTAATGGTTCCGCGCCATCCGAAATCGATGTTATAACCATTTGCATCACGAAGATTTTCGTCGATGATATCTGTGGTAGGATTCGCTGTAATATCACTAAATAAAATCGGACGGTATGCTTTTGAATAGTTGGCATACAACTCTGTTGTACCAATATGGTATTCGGCTCCGGCACCAAAAAGCAGGAACTGACGGAGACGATTTTCATCAGACACTTTGTTTTCATTACCGTTAGATGCAAAACTCAATCGACCATCTGCGCTATTGCGGATTTGCTCATAGCGAAAACCCGGGATCAAAATAAATTTCTCTCCGATGTGAATGATGTTTTCTGCAAACAACGCTGTGTTTACCGTTACAAAGTCGAGATCTGTACCAAATGATCCATCGATTGAAAGATTCAAATCGCTACCCGTTGTTCCTTTTCCGTTTTGTAAACGGTTTGTGTAACCATAAAAATGCCTTACCCCTGCAGCTAGTGTATTTTTAACAGCACCAATTTTAAACTCATTGACATAACGTAATTCAGCGCCGGCATTTCTATATCGATCAATATCTACGCGACGATGATTATATTGTCCTGTGGTGAGATTAATGGTATCTGCAATGGTTGGCGCCTGCATAAATCCTACACTGTTGCGATCACCGCTCAACCCAAATACTTTCAGATTGATCCTGCTCTTTTCGTTGATTGTATAGTCAGTATTTATTGCAAGCATATCCCAACGAACCTTAAACCAGTTACGACTTCTCAAACTCTGATAAGGATCAGTTTTAAATTGCGCATCGGTGAGTCCACCCGGCTGCTGCGATTTATATTCGAAATGCGTGTATTCAATGCCGATCTTCAACTTTTTAGTTGCTTTCAGTGTAAAAGAACCAAATCCTGTATTGACATCGAAACGGCTGTTTGCACGAGAACCATTCCCTAAGCGTTTATCCCAAAAAGCATAGTAATGTGTTTTATTTGTTTCACCACCAATGGCATTGTATGTATTAAACAATCCAAAACTACCTGCGGTTTGCTGTGTTTCAAACTGAAAAGACTTATTGATGTCACTTCCATTTTTGAGAATGAAATTGACCATCCCTCCAAACTGGGGTCCATATTGTAAGCTGCCGGCTCCTCTTACTACCTCAATACGTTGCACAGAATTCAGCTGAGGAGTATAGTAGGCTTCCGGATAACCAAATGGATCGCTGGAGATATCATATCCGTTTTGACGGGTATTAAACTCCCAGCTTCTGTTCGGACTCAGACCTCTTGCCCCAACACTGATCTGTACACCGCTCGGATCGCTTTCCCAAACCTGAATACCCGGCACTTTGGCCATCACCTGGCGCATTGTATTGGTTACGACATTTCCTTGCACATTATCAACTACGATCAATGAATTTTTCTTGCCGGCATTGATCTGTGTACCCACCATCTCCGGAAGAAAATGTATGTCGGCCCGTGTATTGCGACCAACCAACGTCACTTCAGATAAGTATTTGGTATGTAAACGCTGCGTATCTCTAATAGTATTCTGAGCGTGAAGTGGCTGAAAATGTAATAGAAATAATAAAAAGGAAAGGAAGATTTTAGGAAGAAAAGAGATGCTGGATTTTATGTTCATAACCACGATTCAAAATGTTTCACCAAAAACAGAATGGAATAACCCATTTTTTACAGATGCAAAATTCAGTTGAATGAAGATTGCCGATTTACGGAAACGGAAAAAACGACTTTAGAAATCGGGAAAAAGATCAGCGAAGGAGTAATTCACAGGGTTTGAGGCCGGTATGACGTTTGAAAGCGGTAGAAAAATGGGAAATGGAGGAATAACCGAGGAGTGCACTGACTTCCGTAACGCTTAACCCTTTTTCATAGAGCAGGTAGCGCGCATGATCCATCCGCTGATTTTGGTAAAAATCAAAAATGGTACTGCCAAACATTTCCTTAAACCCTTTTTTAAGATAACACTCGTTGGTGCCTACTTTTCGACTTAATTCTTTGATTGTAATCGGATCTCCGATTCTTTGCAGAAGAATTTCTTTAGCCAGCAGAATTTTCTCACGGTCAGTTTCATTAGTCAGAAACTTGCAGGAAAAACTTTCCTCCACTTTTTCTTCAACAAGACAATCCAAACCATACAACAGTAATGCCTGAAGCTGACTTCCAATGAAAATATGCTCCATCGCTCCTTTGTACTCATGGCTCAATAACTGATCAATGGTGGTACGGGTGCGGTTACATAAAGTGACAGCGAAAGAAAATGAATTTGTACGTTTAAAAGCGAGCAATTCATCTGTTTTCGTCAGATCTTTTTTATCAGCAACAAAAGATTTTAAATAAGCCGCCGGGTATGAAAAGACAAGAATATCAAAGGTCGGAACCTGAACACAGTTATTTGAATTTTTACATTTTCCGGAACTGCATTCAGGTGCATTACAATAAGTGTTGCCGCTAACACAAAATCTCAACTCGATTTTTCTTTCTCCTTTATTTTTTGGATGATACTGGTATGCCAGCACACCCACATCTTCAAGGTGCATGCCCGGCAGAAGGCGATAACGATAACTTGTAAAAGCAGTCGAGGATGGCCCGGCAATGGTTTTTTCCTGCAAGAGCTGCATCTGATCCTGCATGAGTGGCTGCCTATGGGCCATGGAGACTATATCGTTGATTTGCTGCACGGATGACAAAGGTATGACTTGTGGAAAAATCGTGGAAATCAAGGATGCGCAACCCCCTTTTTTGACGAGAATTTTCGACCAGGAAAAGTTCTTTTAAATGAAGGTAAAAAGGCGCATAATTTTCCGCTTTTACCCGCTGCTTTTCCGTACTTTTGCCCGATTATTTTTTTCAAATCAAACAGGTATTTTCAGCAAATAAATTATGAGCACAGAATTACAGGAAAAAACACCACAGTCACCGGCTTATGGTGCCGACAGTATACAGGTTTTAGAAGGCCTGGAGGCGGTTAGAAAAAGGCCCGCCATGTATATAGGCGACATCAGTGAGAAAGGGCTTCATCATCTGGTTTATGAGGTAGTTGACAATTCGATAGATGAAGCATTGGCTGGTTATTGTAAAAATATTACAGTTAATATTCATGAAGATAACAGCATCAGTGTTCAGGATGATGGACGTGGTATTCCTACTGCCATGCATACAAAGGAAAAAAGAAGTGCGCTTGAGGTGGTGATGACGGTATTACATGCCGGAGGAAAATTTGACAAAGGATCTTACAAAGTATCGGGTGGTTTGCATGGTGTGGGGGTAAGTTGTGTGAATGCTCTTTCAACCAAGTTGCATGTTACCGTTCAGCGCGAAGGAAAAGTTTTTGAACAGGAATACAGCATAGGTATTCCACAATATGCAGTACGCGAGATCGGCACAAGTTCAATCACAGGCACACGTGTTCATTTCTGGCCCGATGGCAGCATCTTCACTGTCACAGTTTATAAAAAAGAAATTCTGGAAAGTCGTCTTCGTGAACTCGCCTTCCTTAACAAGGGAATTCGCATTACACTGAATGATTTGCGCGAAACTGATGAGCTGGGAAATACTTACACGAAAACATTTTACAGCGAAGGCGGAATCATTGAATTTGTTGAATTGATTGACCGCAACGGAAAGAGGGCTCCGTTACTTCCACAGGTTGTATACATGGAAGGGAAAGACGAAGTATCGAATGTTGCAGTTGAGGTTGCTTTGATTTACAACGATTCATACCACGAACATATCTTCTCCTATGTTAACAACATCAATACTATCGAAGGTGGTACGCATGTTACAGGATTCAGAAGAGCGATCACGCGTATATTCACAGCTTATGGAAAAAGAGAAGGACTTTTTGAAAAGGCAAAAGTTGATGTGGAAGGTGATGATTTCCGTGAAGGCCTCAGTGCCATTGTGTCTGTGAAAGTTCCTGAACCGCAATTTGAAGGA
>JBKDJT010000069.1:0-2599 GCA_046345435.1 Bacteroidota bacterium | reverse complement strand
AAAACAAAGAAGCGGTAAAAGAGTTGTTTTATTTGATAGCAGAAAAAATCGCATCACGCCCAGTTGGTTATACCCGAATAATCAAGCTTGGTATTCGTTTGGGAGACAATGCAGAAAAAGCGATGATTGAGCTTGTAGATTACAATGAAATCTATGGCAAAGGCAAAGGTGAAGCTGCTGCTCCTGCTAAGAAAACGCGTAGAGCAGGTAAGAAGAAAGTAGAAGCTGCCGCAGAAACGCCTGCAGCTGCTGAAGCTCCTGCATCAACCGAATCGGCAGAACCCAACACACCCGCTGAGTAATTTATGTTGAAAAAAAATCGTCATCAGAGGCCTTACATTTTGTGAGGCCTCTTTTATTTTGCATACAGAAATGAAAACCCAACCACATTTACCTACAGGACAGAAACCGGCTCTTCTAATTCTTGAAGACGGGAATATATTTTACGGAAAAGCTTTCGGCAAAATTGGAACAGCCTCCGGTGAAATCTGTTTCAATACCGGTATGACAGGATATCAGGAAGTCTTTACAGATCCCAGCTATACCGGACAAGTGATCATTATGAATAATGTTCACACCGGTAACTATGGCACTTTTGTGAAAGATGTTGAAAGTAAAAGTGTAAAAATCAATGCGCTGATTGGAAGAAATCTGGAAGACAGGTTTTCTCGTTATACGGCAGATGCTTCATTGCAGGAATATCTGGAAAAAGAGAATGTAGTTGCAATAGAAGACATAGATACTCGCGCTCTTGTTGCCCATATTCGTACCAAAGGCGCGATGAACTGTATTATTTCTTCGGAGATTTTGGATGAAGAATCGCTTAAGGCAGAGTTGAAAAAAGTGCCATCGATGTCCGGGCTTGAACTTGCCAGTCAGGTAAGCACCAACGAGGCCTATACACTTGGCGATCCGAATGCTGATGTTAAGATTGCTGTGATGGACTTCGGTACCAAGCAACACATACTGCAATGTATGGTTGAAAGAGGCGCATATCTGAAAGTGTTTCCTGCTAAAACGGATGTAAATGAAGTGAAGGCATTTCAGCCTGATGGTTATTTTATTTCGAATGGTCCGGGCGACCCTGCCAGCATGGATTATGCCATTGAAACGGTGAAGCAAATTCTCAACGAGCAGAAGCCTACATTTGGAATTTGCCTTGGTCATCAGCTGATTGCTCTTGCAAGCGGCATCCCTACTTTTAAAATGCATCATGGGCACAGAGGACTCAATCATCCTGTAAAAAATCTTTTGACAGGGTTATGTGAAATCACCACGCAGAACCATGGTTTTGGAGTGGATCCTGAAGCAGTGCGCAAAGCTGAAAATATTGAAATCACACATGTGAATCTGAATGATGAATCCATTGAAGGGATTAAACTAAAGGATCGTCCGGCTTTTTCTGTTCAGTATCATCCGGAAAGCACGCCGGGTCCACACGATTCGCGTTATCTATTTGATGATTTCATTACATTGATCAAAAAGCATAAATAAATGTTCACAATAAAAACGCATGAAGGGTCGCCATGATTTTCATTGCGGCTCTTTTTTTAATAATTAGTATATTCGGAATATGAAGATTGCCATTATTAACGGGCCGAATTTGAATTTGCTGGGTACACGCGAGCCGGATGTTTACGGTGCTGAGACGTTTGTATCATTTTTAGAATCATTGTCAAAGCGTTATCCTGCAGTTGAATTCAGTTATTTCCAAAGTAATGTGGAAGGGGAGCTGATTAATGAACTTCAGCGTGTAGGGTTTGATTATGATGGTATTTTATTTAATCCGGGAGGTTATACACACACGTCGGTTGCAATCGGAGATGCAATTGCAGCCATCAAGACACCGGTTATAGAAGTACCTATTTCAATTGTGCATGCAAGGGAAGATTTCCGAAAAATATCTCATGTGTCTGCTAAATGTAAAGGCACTATTTCCGGTTTGGGACTAAAGGGTTATGAGTTAGCGACGGCATTTTTTATTTCTGTTAGTGAATGATGTGCTGCGTGCTTTAAATTCTATTTATTTTCCATTAAGTATAATGTACGTTGAGATCCTTGAATGATCTCTTTCTTTATGATTTTGAAATGTTTGCTGAATTGTTTTTCAAATTCATCTAAAGTATAATATTCAAAAATATCTTTTCTGTTACTCAGCATTTCATTCACCTTCGGGTCTGTTTTTGGAACAAATTCTACGATCAGCCGACTGCCACTATTGGCAAATAAAGATGCAGTCATTTCTAATGGGATATTTTTTCCGATGGCGAGATGATGTATTAATGCAAGTGCTAACACCAAATCAAATTTCTTTCGTGACAGAAATGGTTTGTGCTCTTCATTGTTCCATCCTGTTGATGGAGATGGCTGCGTGAGATCAAGGACAAGTGGAAGAATGTTGCTTTCAGATCTGTTCTTAAGATTGATGTAAAATTCATCAATACAACGGCTGTCAAAATCAGTGGCAACGACGAAGGCTTCTCTGCTGCAAACAGCAGAAAATTCACCAGTGTTGGCGCCATAATCAATTGCTGACTTGTAATCTATTTCATTAAGCCATTTGCTGATGAGTTCTGTTTTGTGGGAGAGATCATCTTTA
>JBKDJT010000068.1:0-4756 GCA_046345435.1 Bacteroidota bacterium | reverse complement strand
CTTCAACCGTTGCTGCACCCTGGAAAGGCATGTAGCTCCATCCTTCTGTATTCGTAACAATTTGATAGCCCGTCATGCCCATCAGTGAAATATCTGTACGCGCTGCTTTGTTATGAATAATGGATCTTTTCATTTGAATTTCTGCTCCCTGAACAGACATATTTCCGGTCTGAACCATCGAAGTAACTTTTTTCCAGTTATCCTTTCCTCCAATAGCGTTTACATGTTTGCTGATGATTTCATCTGCAGTTTGTGCATTGCTTACCGAAAGCGAAAAGAATGCTGCAATAAATAAAGAGATTGTTTTCATTGTTTGTGTTTTAATTAGATGGTTTTTGTCTTTGTTTTAAAAGTATTAGATAATCAGTACTTAAATATTTAAAAATGTTACAGCTCGATAAGAGTTATTTATAATTCACAAAAATAGAGCCTTTCCGACTGCAATAACAACCTTTCAGCCTTAACTTGAGCCATTAATCGAAAAAAATGTCCTCTAAATTTCAGCTTTCCGGCAATCTTGTTAATGTTTTCACAAAAGAAATTTATTTTGGAACACTCGAGATTCAGGATGGGAAAATTTTTTCTCATAAGAAGTCGGGTCCCGAGAATTCATCATTTCCATATTATCTGCCCGGGTTTATCGACAGTCATGTGCATATAGAAAGCTCGATGCTGGTTCCTTCTGAGTTTGCCCGACTGGCGGTTGTTCATGGTACCGTTGCAACGATCAGCGACCCGCATGAAATAGCTAACGTGTGCGGCATCGAAGGGGTGGAATATATGATTGAAAATGGCAAAACTGTTCCGTTTAAATTCAATTTTGGGGCCCCGAGTTGTGTGCCGGCTACTGTTTTTGAAACAGCCGGCGATACATTGGATGCGGAAGCAGTGAAACAATTGCTGCAGCGTCCGGAAATCAAATACCTGAGTGAGATGATGAACTTCCCCGGTGTGTTGCATGGAGATGAAGAAGTATTGAAAAAAATTGAAGCTGCACGCGCACTTGGTAAACCAATAGACGGACACGCTCCGGGATTGAGAGGAGAAGCGGCAAAAAAATATATTGAAACGCCACTAGCAAAAGAAGAAGGAGATGTGATAATCAGTACCGATCATGAATGTTTTACCAAAGAAGAAGCACTCGACAAAATTGGATATGGGATGAAAATCATCATTCGTGAAGGCAGTGCTGCTAAGAATTTTGAAGCACTGATTGATTTGTTGCATGATTATCCTGATCAGATTTTGTTTTGCAGTGATGATAAGCATCCCGACAGTTTAATTTTAGGTCATATCAATCAACTCTGTGCAAGAGCGGTTGAAAAAGGAATAAACATTTTTAATGTGCTACAGGCAGCATGTGTGAATCCTGTTACTCATTATAAACTGGGTGTTGGTTTATTAAGAGAAGGCGATGACGCAGATTTTGTATGCGTGAATAATCTGAGAGAGTTTAAAGTATCTGAAACCTATATCAGAGGACAGCTGGTAGCAAAAGAAGGTGTTTCGTTTATTCAATCAGCCAAACCAGGAATTGTGAATCGTTTCCAATGTGAAGAACAGGATGCAGAAGCTTTTTTATTTAAAAAAGAGGAATGGATTAAAGCAGAGGATTCCTATGTTCCTGTCGTTGAAGTGTTGGATGGACAACTCATCACTAATCGTTTATCTGTTCCAACTTCATCTTTTATTATTGAAGATGGAATCATGCAGGCGAATACGGAGAAAGATTTGTTATATATGGTCGTGGTGAATCGTTACAATCCCGCTCCAGTAGCAAAATGTTTTGTACATCGTTTCGGTTTACAAAAAGGAGCCATTGCTTCTTCGGTTGCGCATGACAGTCACAACATCATCGCTGTTGGCACGAGTGCCGATGCGTTACAAAGAGCAGTAAATTTAGTTATAAGAGAGAAAGGGGGAGTGAGTGCAGTATATGAAGAAGATGGGCAATGGAGAGAGTCGGTTGTTGCTTTACCGGTAGCCGGATTGATGAGCAATGAAGACGGATATAAAGTTGCACAAGCATACAGCAATATTGATGCAATGTCAAGAGAAATGGGAAGTAGTTTACAAGCTCCCTATATGAGTTTATCGTTTATGGCATTACTGGTAATTCCGCATTTGAAGTTGAGCGACAAAGGATTGTTTGACGGAGACAGGTTTGAGTTTGTTTAATGATCGTTGTTCTTCCTCCCCAGCCATGGGTTTAAACCCATGGCTGGGGATTGACGCAAACATATAACCGATAACTGCTAACAGCCAACTGGTTTCAACCCATTAAACAAAAAATCACAGGCCGTTTGTGTAAATCAGGTTTTTCTTTTTTCCAGTTGGTTAAAGTTTTTGTAGCAATAAGTTCAGAGGAAGAAGTTAAGTCGGCAGCAATACATAATCGTGAAGATGGCTGAGCGTGTTGCAGAATCGCATCCAACAATTGATTATTCCTATAGGGTGTTTCAATGAATATTTGTGTTGAACCGGTTCGTTTTGATTGTGCTTCCAGCTCTTTTATTTTTTTTGATCGTTCATTTGCATCAATCGGCAAATAACCATGAAAAGAAAACCGCTGTCCGTTCAATCCGCTTGCCATCAGTGCCAGCAAGATGGAGCTCGGGCCAACCAATGGTTTCACCACTGCACCTTTCTCATGTGCAATCGCAATGAGGTCTTGACCGGGATCCGCAATGCCCGGACAACCCGCTTCAGATACGATGCCGATTGTTGTTCCGAATTTTATTTTCTCAACAAATATTTTTTTTGCACTTTCATCCCCATTAGAAAAAGGGATCCACTCGTAATCATCAATCACAATTGCCGGATTGATCTTCTTAAAAAAGCGTCTTGCTGTTCGAATATTCTCTGCAAAAAAAACCTTGCATTCTAAAATCGCTTCAGAAACAGAAATTGGTATTGTTGTTGCTGCATCTTCTGATAAAGGAACCGGAATGAGATAAACAAGTGCCATCAGATTTCTTCATTAACATGATACAAACTCAGCGTCGCGGCAATTACCGCATAAGCAGGCGCAAGCACCCATCCAATAACAGGGATCAAATGCATGAAATAAAACATCATACCATTCCCAATGGCAAGTCCTTTCTTGGTACTGATAAATTCAATGCTTTGTTGCGGATTCAGTTTATGACGCTCTGTACTATAATCCATCATTGAAAACCCGTAATAATAACATTCAACCATAAAGGCAATCAGCGGACTTGCCCAACCAATAACGGGAATAAACGTCAGTAGCAGAATGGAAATAACATAAACTGTTTGCCACAAAAGATTGCGGACAGCTAGACGAATTCCCCGCCAGATATCTTTTGTTAACTGGAGAATACTAAACGGATAATCATTTCCCTCAATGATGTTTTCTGTTTTTTCACTAAGCCATGCAAAAACAGGAGAGCCTACAATGAGAAACAACGATTTAAACAAAGAGAAATAAAAAAACAGAAGAATAAGCCGGAAAAAAAGCGTGGTGATGACAAATAAAAAATTCAGAAAGCCGATATCTTTTTCTTCCAGCCAAGCCATTACTCCAACCATATTAAACAACCATTCAAGAAAATCTCCGGAAGAAGTCCAGAACAACCAAATCCCTGCAGTAAAAAGGATGGCATAAATGATGCCCGGAATCAGGATCCATTTCCATAGCTTATGGCGGATGATAAAACGATGTGCCTGAAAGTAGGCCTGTATCGATATGACAAGTTCTTTAAGCAAACGATTTTTTTTATTCTTTTATTTGCAGTGGAGGCTGCCCCAAAACCTTTAAGCAGGCAAAATACTAAAAATGCAGAAGCTTAGCGCTGATTTTTACATCCGGGAAGAAGTAGATCTGATTGCAAAAGAGTTGCTTGGCAAACTATTGGTTGTTAAATCCGGAAACCAGATATACACTGCACGAATCGTAGAAACTGAAGCCTATGCCGGTGTGATTGATGCCGCTTCGCACGCATATAAAAATAAAAGAACGCAGCGAACAGAAACAATGTACATGAAAGGAGGTACTGCATATGTTTATTTTTGTTACGGTATGCATTATCTGTTTAATGTTGTAACCAATCAGCAAGACATCCCGCATGCTGTTCTAATCAGGGCCGTAGAGCCTTTATTTGAAGTTGCGCAACAGTTCAAAAAAAGTAAAAGACTTCCCGGCTCCGGACCCGCTCTTGTCACCAAACTACTGGGATTCGATAAATCACATGACGGGATATCTCTACTAAAGAATGACCTGTACATAGCCGACGATGGATATGCTCCCGTATCCATTGCTGTGTCACCAAGAATTGGTGTGGATTATGCCGGGAATGCTGCAAAATGGCTATATCGCTTTTTTATCGAAGGACATCCTTATTTATCGCCGCATGTTTATAATAAAAATGCGGTTAAGATTATTTAGGGTGACTCTGGTTACGTGTTATGAGTTACGGATTGATGAGTTTTTCTCATAACTCATAATCCATAACTCGTAACTTCATAATGATTCTAATAATTGAATGAAAAAATCAACGTTACAACATCTCTTAAAACTACTTGCTGGTCCGTTGATCGCATTGATATTGCGGGTGCTCAATCCTTTTCATCTCGACGAACTGGCAAATAACACAATCAGCATCAGCGCTTGGATGATTGCATGGTGGATATTGGAAAGTATTCCCATGCCGGCGGTTGCACTGATGCCGCTTTTGCTGTTTCCTCTTTTACAGATTAGTTCCATTGAAAAAACAGCACAGGCATACAGTAATCC
>JBKDJT010000067.1:0-4829 GCA_046345435.1 Bacteroidota bacterium | reverse complement strand
TATCGAAAATCCGGCTGAATACCTCAAACATCCATATGCATCCATCAAAGCCAATGCGTATGACATGGTGTTAAATGGAAATGAAATTGGCGGAGGTTCAATCAGAATTTATCAGAGAGAGTTGCAGGAGAAAATGTTTGAAGCATTGGGGATGGATGAAGAAGAACAGCAACATAAATTCGGTTTTTTATTAGGTGAATTTGAATACGGTGCTCCACCGCACGGAGGTATTGCTTTCGGTTTTGATCGCCTTTGTTCTATACTAGGAGGTAGCGAAAGTATCCGTGACTTTATTGCATTCCCTAAAAACAATGCAGGAAGGGATGTGATGCTGGATGCACCCGGAACGATTGATCAAAAACAGCTTGATGAATTACATATTCAATTAAAATCGAAATAATGAATCAGATTGTCGTAGCAGGATGGTATAAAATTGCATCATATGTGTTGATGTTTTTTGCTTCATTTTTTTCCTTGATGCTACTCTTTATTCTTCCTTTTGCATTTGCAGAACCTGCTCTTCTTTTGGGCGTATTTATCGTAGCCGGTGTAGTGCTCTATAGTTTCAGCAGTTTTCGTTTTATGAAGAAAGGTTTAGGAGAAGGTCATGTTTTTCGTAGCCGCTTCAAGGACTTCATCAAAGTAAATGCTTTTGTGGTGTTGTTTTTTGTGCTTCAGAGTTTTGTGGGTATAATAGACATTCTTATGAAGAAAGAGCTGCTAACTCAGCTTGTAGACACGATTCTTTCGCAGAACAGTGAGAGCTTTTCACAACTTACTCCTGCGCAATTAAAAGATTTGAAAAAGGAACTTGTTTCTTCTGTTGAAATTGTTATCTGGGTATTTCTTATCTATGCAGCTATCCTAACCGCGCATGTAATTCATTCATTCAGACTACTTAAAAAAAATAATCATCTCTTTGTCGGATAATTTTATAATAGTTTAAACGTTATAACAGATATGTCTAAGAATATTATACTTATTTATTTTATTCTATTTCTGTACGCATGTCGCACCGAAAATATAGAAACCGATACTCCGCAGAAAGAAGTAAGTCAGTCAAATGTTTCATACGGAACTGATCCTAAACAGGCGATGGATATTTATCTTCCTGCAGGCAGAAAAGCATCTGAAACTCCTTTTTTGGTTTTGATACACGGAGGAGGGTGGACAAGCGGCGATCGTTCTGATTTTAAATCAATTGTTGATACCATTAAAACGCGTTTGCCGGGTTATGCTGTTTTTAATATCAGCTACAGGCTAGCTGCAAATGGACAGAATCTTTTTCCGACGCAGGAGAATGATGTAAAAGCGGCACTTAACTTCATTTTTTCAAATCTTACGGAGTATAAAATTTCCGATCGCTTCGCTTTGATTGGAGCAAGTGCCGGCGGACATCTTGCGTTACTGAATGCTTACAAGGAATCAGCAACCAGGAAGGCAAAAGCAGTAGTGTCTTTTTTCGGACCAACAGATCTTGTGCAGTTTTATAACAATCCGCCTTCATTGCTGGTGCCACTAGTTCTTCAGTCTGTAACCGGTTTTACACCTGCAAACAATCTTTCTCTTTATCAGTCTTCCTCACCAACAACCTATGCTGTGCAGGGTAGTTCACCCACCTTACTTATTCACGGAGGAGCAGATCAGGTAGTCCCTCCTTCGCAATCTGTTTTATTGAAAGATAAACTCTCAGGTTTGAATGTTCCTCACCAGTACGTTTTTTATCCCAATGGAGGTCATGGTGATTGGGATGCCGCAACCTATAAAGATGCCTTTAATCAATTGCAGGCTTTTCTATTGAAGCATATGCCATAATCGAATTAAGAACATTTAAAACGAACATATTAAAGTTCTGTAACTTGCTATTATGCTTACTCCGCTTGCTGAAAGGATGCGTCCTCAACGGCTTGAAGACATAATTGGTCAGGCGCATATCACTGCTCCCGGAACCATTTTGCATCAGGCCGTAAACGGAGGTTTATTACCCAGTCTCATTCTTTGGGGACCACCGGGTGTTGGGAAAACAACACTTGCGGTAATACTTGCAAAATCTGCAGGGTTTACATTTTATCAGTTAAGTGCGATCAGCAGTGGTGTAAAAGATATTCGGGAAGTTATTGAACAGGCAACAAAAGAAAAGGGAGCAGTTTTATTTATTGATGAAATTCATCGTTTTAATAAATCGCAGCAGGATGCACTGCTTGGAGCAGTTGAAAAAGGAATTATACGTTTAATAGGTGCTACTACAGAAAATCCTTCTTTTGAAGTGAACAGTGCCTTGCTGAGTCGCTGTCAGGTATTGGTGCTGAAATCGTTGGAAAAAGAAGATCTGCTCACTTTAATTCAGAAAGCAATTACAACTGATGAATTTTTAGCAATAAAAAAAATTATTGTAAAGGAAACTGAGGCACTGTTGCGATTGAGTGGTGGAGATGCAAGAAAGTTGCTGAATTTACTGGAAATGGTCGCCGGTTATTCGTCGGAGAATGGTTTGGTGATTACAGATGAACTGGTGATGTCTGTTGCTCAAACAAAAATGGCTTTGTATGATAAGAACGGAGAGCAGCATTATGATATCATTTCAGCATTTATCAAATCAATCAGAGGCAGTGATCCAAACGCCGGTATATATTGGCTGGCAAGAATGATAGAAGGAGGAGAGGATTTGTCTTTCATCGCGCGCAGGCTGGTGATACTTGCTTCTGAAGATATCGGAAACGCCAACCCTAATGCGTTGTTATTAGCCAATGCAACTTTTGATGCCGTGAACAGGATCGGTTATCCTGAAGCAAGAATTATTTTATCTCAGTGCGTAATCTATCTTTCAACATCTCCGAAAAGTAATACTGCATATAATGCAATAAACGAAGCCCTTGAATTAGTTCGTAAGACCGGCGATTTGCCGGTTCCGCTTCATTTAAGAAATGCACCAACAAAACTGATGAAAGAACAGGGATACGGACAACAGTACGCCTATGCTCATTTATTTGAAAATAATTTTACTGAACAGGAATTTCTCCCGGCCGATATCTCCGGAACTGTTTTTTATAAGCCGGGAAAGAATAAAAGGGAAGAGGAGTTGAAAGAGTTTTTAAAAGAAAGGTGGAAAGGAAAGTATGGGTTGTGATCGGTTATCGGTAACTGCTAACCGCCTTCATCATCTGAAGATGACCGTCCCTAAAAGTTTTGTCAGTTCGCGCTCTGTGTTTTTCAGATATTGATGGGTTTTAAGCAGCGTAACCATATCTTCATCATTTTCATTATACTGAATGTCGCGCTGGTTTTCTTCAATCAGCTTTTTCACTTTTCTGAGTTTTAGATATAAGAGCACAGATTGTAATTCCTCTCTGTATAGTTCCTCTCTTGTGGGTACAACTATCGAATAAGGTTCTTTCTTCCAGTTGTGGCTTAATTCGTGTCGTATATCTTGTAGTGAAACAGCAACCCGACTGATCATAGGATTTTCGTGATACATAAATCTTTTAATCTCCGGCTGTTCTCCCTCATTCAGCATAATTTTATATAGCGTTACAATTTCAATAAGCTCAGGAATTTCTATCAGGTCCCACGCCTCTTTCTCATGTAAAATATAATCTGCAACTGTCTGCTCTTCTGTCCAGGGTAACATCCCAAACTCAAGCAAACATCTTGTTAGTGCTCTTTCCTGTTGTTCATCTTTATTTAATAATTCTATTGAGCTTTCGGTATCCTGTTCTCCTTCGTTTATTGCAGGTGCTTCTTTGTCCGCATCAATTTGCTTTCTGAATTCCTCCTTTGAAATGCGCTCCCTGATAAATTTATTCACCAACGCATGCAAGCCTGCTTCATCAATTTTCAGAATTTCAGCACTGCGTTTGATGTAATCCTGTTGTCTTGTGAAATCCTCTGCTTTGCGAATGCGACTGATACTTTCTGCAATGGTATTAACGGCGCCGGCTTTTTTCACGGAGTCATTCCCTGCATCTTTCAGCATTACTTCCAGCTGAAACAGAATCACATCTTTTTTAGCAGCTGCAATAAATTCCCTGAAGGCAACAGCACCAACTTTGTTTACATAGCTGTCGGGGTCTTCCTGGTCGGGAATCAAAACGAGTTTTACATTCAATCCTTCCTCAAGTGCAAGATCGAGTCCACGCATGGCAGCTTTAATACCTGCGGCATCACCATCGTAAATGATGGTAAGGTTTCTTGTAAACTTCCTGATAAGTCGTAACTGATCGGGCGTAAGGGCAGTACCTCCGCTGGCCATCACGTTTTCAATACCGGCCTGGTGTAAAGAAATGACATCCGTATAGCCTTCAACCAGCAAACATTCATCTAGTTTATCTACAGCAAGCCTTGCAAAATAAGCACCATAAAGAAGCTTGCTTTTGTTGTAAATCTCATTTTCGGGAGTATTGATGTATTTGGGTGCATTGTCTTTTTTGCCAATGACACGTGCTCCAAATCCCGCTATTTTACCACTGAGATTATGTATTGGAAAGATGATCCGTTCTCTGTAATTATCAACTAAACCTTCTGCTCTTGTGGTTACAATACCGGTTTTAAGTAAAAGTTCGGGATTAAACTGCGATTGCAGAGCTTCTTTCGCAAAAGCATCTCTTCCTGCGGGGGAGTATCCCAGTTGGAATTTCTCAATGATTTCGTCTCTGAAACCACGCTCTTTTAAATAATCCAGTCCGGCTATTTTCCCTTCCTCTGTTTCAAGCAGCTGTTTACTGAAAAATTTTCTTGCAAATTCATTGATAATAAAAAGAGAGTCAGCTGTTTGTTTTTGAATGATCGCTTCCGGACTGCTCTGTGTTTCTTCAATGGTGACATTGTATTTC